>JAYVYS010000584.1:0-11276 GCA_043784005.1 Isosphaeraceae bacterium | reverse complement strand
CAAGTTCTTGCGCGCCTTGGTCGACTCGGGAGACGTCACGGCCGAGCAAGCCGAACTCGCCGCGTATGTCCCCATGGCGGACGACATCACGGCCGAGGCGGATTCGGGCGGGCATACCGACAATCAACCCGCCATCGTGTTGTTGCCGACGATGATCGCGCTGCGGGACAGGCTAGCGTCGGAACACGGTTATCCGACACTTCCCCGCATCGGAGCGGCGGGAGGAATCTCGACACCATGGTCGGCGGCGGCGGCACTCGCGATGGGTGCGGCTTATCTTGTCGTCGGTTCAGTCAATCAAGGGTGCGTCGAATCCGGAACTTCCGACGCCGTTCGCGCGATGCTCGCAGACGCCCGGCAGGCGGACATCGCGATGGCTCCGGCAGCCGATATGTTCGAGATGGGGGTCAAGGTTCAGGTCCTCAAACGTGGAACGATGTTCGCCATGCGGGGGGCGAAACTCTATGAATTGTACCGCACTTATGAAAGTCTTGACGCCATCCCCGACGCCGATCGCGTGACGCTCGAAAAGACGATTTTCCGACTGCCGCTCTCGACGGTGTGGGATCAGACCCGAGACTTTTTCCGCACCCGCGACCCGAAGCAAGTCGAACGCGCCGAGCGCGATCCGAAACACAAGATGGCGTTGGTCTTTCGCTGGTATCTCGGTCACGCCTCGCTCTGGGCGAACGCCGGAGAGCCGAGCCGGACCGTCGATTATCAGATCTGGTGCGGTCCGGCGATGGCCGCGTTCAACGAGTGGGTCAAGGGATCGTTTCTGGAACGACCGGAAAATCGACGTGTTCAAACCGTGGCGCTCAATATTCTCTACGGGGCCGCCGTGCTGGAGCGGGCGCGTTGCCTCTCCGTTCAAGGCGTGAACATCCCGCCGGCAATGATTCGACTGGCTCCACTGGAAGCTTCCGAGATCCTGGAACGGGCCAGCCGTTAATTCGAAAACGAAGCGTTGAGAGCCGACCCGCCCCCCGATGAAATCACTCCTTCGACTCGACGACGAACAAGGGGAAGAGACTTGAATCCGGCTGACCCCACGCACCCGGTGCCCGTGGCGATCATCGGAATGGGCTGCCTGTTTCCCAAGGCGGAAAGCCTTTCCGATTACTGGTCCAACATCCGAAACCGGGTGGATGCGATCGGCGACGTCCCTGAAACCCACTGGCGGCCCGAAGACTATTTCGACGCCGATCCCAAAGCCCCCGATCGAACCTATGCGCGTCGCGGCGGTTTTCTCTCACCCGTCGACTTCCCGCCGCTCGACTTCGGAATCGCACCCAACAACCTCGACGCGACGGATACCACTCAGCTTCTCGGCCTGATGGTTGCGCGCCAGGCCCTTGAGGACGCGGGCTACGGCGAGGGCTCGACGAAACCACTCGATCGCGGGCGTGTGAGCGTCATCCTTGGTGTCACCGGCACGCTCGAACTGGTGATCCCGCTCGGGGCCAGGCTCGGTCATCCGATTTGGAGGCGAGCTTTGAAGGCCTCCGGTGTTCCCGAAGGCCAGGCGGAAGAAGTCGTGAAACGCATTGCCGACTCTTATGTCGGCTGGCAGGAAAACTCATTCCCCGGGCTGCTCGGCAACGTCGCCGCCGGTCGGATCGCGAATCGTCTCGACCTCGGCGGGACCAATTGCGTCATCGATGCCGCGTGTGCCAGTTCGGTCGGAGCCGTGAACCTCGCGATCCTCGAACTCGCCGCCGGACGTTGCGACCTCGCACTCACGGGTGGGCTTGACACGTTTAACGATATTTTTATGTATATGTGCTTCAGTAAAACGCCCGCACTCTCTCCCACGGGAGACGCCCGGCCGTTCGACGCCAGTTGCGACGGGACGATTCTGGGTGAGGGGCTCGGAATCTTGGCGCTCAAGAGGCTCGATGACGCCAGGCGCGACGGAGACACGGTTTACGCGGTGATCAAGTCGGTCGGGACTTCAAGCGACGGCAAAGGGAACGCGGTCTACGCGCCCAGCGCTTCGGGACAGGCGCGGGCCTTGAAGCAGGCCTATGCGATCGCCGGAACCCCCGCCGATACCATCGACCTGATCGAAGCCCATGGAACCGGGACGAAGGTCGGCGACGCGACCGAACTCAAAGCGCTTACTGAAGTTTATCGCGAGGCGAAAGCGGACGGAACCTGGTGTGCCCTGGGTTCGGTGAAGTCGCAGATTGGTCATACCAAGGCTGCCGCGGGGGCCGCCGGCTTGATCAAGGCGGCTCTCGCGCTCCATCACAAGGTCTTGCCTCCAACCATCAAGATCGACCGTCCGCTCGACGGGCTTTCTCCGGGTCAGTCACCCTTTTATGTGAACACCGAGGCACGGCCTTGGCTGCCGCGATCGGGGCATCCTCGACGCGCGGCGGTCAGTGCGTTCGGATTCGGTGGAAGCAATTACCACTGTGTTCTCGAAGAGGCCGAACCGGTCAAGGCGTCGATCGACTGGGACGGCAACACGCAAATCCTGGCGTTCTCGGCCGAAAGCCGCGACGCGCTGGTCCGTGCCCTGGAGGTTTTTCCGGAAGCGTTGAGCTGGAACGCATTCCGGACCGAGGCCGCTCACTCGCGCGGGGTGTTCCGTAACGATTCGCCATACCGGCTCACGATCGTTGTCGGACGAGAGGACGACCGCGAGGCGATCTTCGCGAAAGCCCGGACTGTCGCGAGTGAGACGTCCGGCCCACGAGTCCGCGACAGCATTTTCTTTGGGTCCGGGCCGAAACCAGGCAAGCTCGCAATGCTCTTTCCCGGACAAGGTTCGCAATACGTCGGCATGTTTCGCGAACTTGCATGTCTCTTTCCCCAGGTTCAAGAAACCCTCGCGCAGGCTGACGAGGCGATGGGATCGACCACGGCGAACCGCCTGAGCGACCGACTCTATCCGTTCCCGGTCTTTAGTGACGCCGAGAGGGCGGTTCAGGAAGAGGCACTTCGCGAGACCGCCGCCGCTCAACCCGCCATCGGCGCGGTGAGTTTGGGCCTGTTCCAGATCCTGAGCCATTTTGGTGTCCACCCCGACATGGTTGCCGGGCATAGCTTTGGCGAGTTGACCGCGCTCTGCGCCGGGGGATGGATCGATCAGGTTTCTTTCGCCACCCTGGCCCATGATCGAGGGCGACTCATGGCGGAGGCCGCGGCCAAGGGCGGCGGCGCGATGCTCGCGGTCCTTGCCGCATTGGATGTCATCGAGTCGGTCCTGCGCGACGAGAGCCTCGACCTCGTGATCGCGAACAAAAATGGCCCTCGACAATTTGTCCTCTCTGGACGCTCCGCGGAGATCCAACGCGCGTCAGAGGCCTTCGAAGCCCGCAACATCACCGCGCGGTCGTTGGCCGTCTCCGCCGCGTTTCACAGCCCGAATGTCGCCGGGGCAAGCGTGCCTTTCCTGGCTTCGCTGGAACAGATCGACATCACGCCTCAGATGGTTCCGGTGTATTCGAATACGACGGCAGCTATCTATCCATCCGACGCGGGAATCACTCGGGATCTGCTCGCTGGGCAAATCACGCGACCGGTCGAGTTCGTCGCCGAGATTCAGGCGATGGCCGCTTCCGGCGCGGGAGTCTTCCTCGAAGTCGGACCCGACGCCAAGCTGACAGGCCTAGTGCGCTCCATTCTGGAAACCTCTGGAGCCGGGGATCGTCCTACCACTCACGCTTTCGCAACGGCGGTGGATATTTCGCGAGGCTCGCGAGGAAACATTAGCGACCTCGCCGCGGCTCTGGCCGAGCTTGCCGCGTTCGGTTATCCTATGAATCTCAACCGATGGGATGACGACTTTCTACGTCGCATTCCACCCGTCCGCAAGCCCGGCTTGACCGTAAAAGTCTCCGGGGCAAACGCCCGACCCCGACCTTCTAGCGAGTGCAAACCGGCGACAAGCCTGGTAGCCAAGCCCGGCCCGCTTTCCGCCGCGCCTCCGACACCGACCCCCGTGATCCGCCCGCCCATGACACCAACGCCATCGCGTTCTCCGTCGTCTCCCGCGCAACCGGCCGTCAACGGCGAACACGCCGCGCGGTCATTATCCAATGGTTCTTCACACAACGGTCGGCATCAGGAAAACGGCTCCCATCCCGTTCCCGCCGCGCCTATCCCCATGTTCGTTCCGATCGGCCCGAGCGACCCCAGGATGATCGCCCAGGCTCTCAAAAACGCCCAAGAGAATCTCGTCGCCCTGCAACGAATCAGCGAACAGACCGCCGATCTCCATCGGCACTTTCTCGAAGGCCAGGATCGGTCGCAACGGACGTTCCAGAGTCTGCTCGAACAGCAGCAGAAACTCACGCTCGCATCCTTCGGCGTGACAATCGCTCCGACACTGCCCCTGCCGACATCGGATGCCTCGCAACGCCGGAGTGAGCCCGCGCCTGCGGCGATCATCGCGCGTCGGCGAGCGCCCGCGCCACAGCCCGCCGCTCCGCGTATCGTCCCAACCTCGCCGGTCCTCAAGGCGGCTGCCGTAAAGAATCCGAATCCCGTTCCCGCGGCCGTGAAGGTCTCTGATCGCGGAGGCCGGGTTCAGAGCGTTTTGCTCGATGTCGTGGCCGAGAAGACCGGCTATCCCGCCGAGATGCTCGAACTCAACATGCAGCTCGATGCCGACCTCGGGATCGATTCCATCAAGCGCGTCGAGATTCTCTCCGCGTTGCAAGAACGACTCCCAGACGCCCCCGCCGTTAAACCGGAGCACCTCGGCACACTGCGAACGCTCAAAGACATCGCCGATTTCCTCGCCGAGGGAACCGCAGTCGTTACGGCATCGGCGACCCCGCCCACGCCTGTTGAGCCCTCCCGCGTCCCGCAGGTCTTGCTGGAAGTCGTCGCCGAAAAGACCGGCTATCCCGCCGAAATGCTCGACCTCTCAATGCAGCTCGATGCCGACCTCGGGATCGACTCGATCAAGCGCGTCGAGATTCTCTCCGCGTTGCAAGAGCGGCTCCCCGACGCCCCCGCCGTCAGACCGGAGCACCTCGGCACACTGCGTACGCTCAAAGACATCGCCGATTTCCTCGCTGAGACTCATGGTACGCTCGATCAAAAACATGCTGACTCTAAATCATCGTTAATGCGTTTTGAGGTCGAGGCGGTCCGCTTAGGGGAACATACCCGAGCGGCCGATGCTGTCATCAAGTCCGGTGGCGAAATCGTTGTGACGGATGACGGAACCCGGCTCTCCGCGATGGTCGTGGATGCCCTCGCAAAACGCGGATACCGGGCCAGCCTGCTCGGCTGGAACGACATTTCCGAGCACTCCAAAAATATTCGTATTGACGGCCTCGTGCTGATCGACCCCGCGCGTTCCTTGGAAAACACGACGATCAACCTCGACGCCCTTCGCTGGCTCCGAGCCACCGGGCCAGGTTTGAGACAATCCGGTCGAACCGGGCCAGCGGCTTTTATCACAGTCTCGCGGCTCGACGGCGCGTTTGGCTTGCGAGATCTTTCGACGCATCCCGACCCCAGCGCCGGCGGTCTCGCGGGTCTTTCAAAGACCGCCGGCCGCGAATGGCCAGAGGTTTCTTGCAAGGCAATCGATCTCGATCCCGCGCTAGAGCTCGCGGATGAGGCCGTGACGCGACTCGTCGATGAGATCCTCTTCCCCGGCCCCGCCGAGGTCGGTATCACTGCGGAGGGTCGCAACGCTCCCGGATTGCAGCGGACCGAGGTCGCCATCGCGAACGCCAAGCCCATTCAGCCCGGGGACGTGGTGGTCATCACGGGAGGTGCCCGAGGTGTGACCGCAGAGGTTGCCGTGGCACTAGCCGAGGCATTCCATCCGACACTCGTACTGCTCGGTCGAACTCCTAGTCCGCACGCCGAGCCCCCTTGGCTCAATTCACTCGAAGCCGAATCCGAGATTAAACGGGCTCTCGCCTCCCAGGCAAACGGCCGCAACACGCCTCAACTGATCGGCGACCAGTACAAGCTCATCGCCGCCAATCGCGAGATCCTTCGGAATCTCGCGCGGATCCAGGCCGCAGGCGGCAAGGCCCTCTACCACCAGGTCGACGTTCGCGACACGCAAGCCGTCGCCGCCGCAATCAACGAGGTTCGTCTTGAATACGGACCGATCCGTGGCGTGGTTCACGGCGCGGGAGTCCTCGCCGATCGCCGGATCGAAGACAAGACCGACGAGCAATTCTCAATCGTCTACAAGACCAAAGTCGACGGCTTCCATGCCTTGCTCGATGCGGTGGGGTCGGATGAACTTCGGGTCATCGGGGTCTTCTCCTCCACCACCGCGCGGTTCGGCAGGACGGGGCAGGTCGCCTATGCCGCCGCCAATGAGGTCTTGAATAAACTCGCCCAGCGCGAGGCTCGGCGGCGACCGAATTGCCGCGTCGTCGCCGTTAACTGGGGGCCATGGGATGGCGGCATGGTCTCTCCCGGATTGAAACCGTTGTTTGAGTCCGAAGGGATCGGCTTGATTCCGCTTCGCGAAGGCGCGCTCCACCTTGTGAGCGAACTCCGCGCCGATCCGGCGAATGCCGCGGTTGAAGTCGTGATTTTGGGGCCGAACTCGACGTTGCCCGAGCCTCCGACCGTGACGAACGTTCAATCAACCCCGGCCGTGATTTCCCCGGAACCCCTCGTTCCAAGTCGAGCAGCCCACCTCACCGCCGTGTTCTCAAGAACTCTGGATGTCGATGATCTGCCGATCCTTCGATCACATGTCATCGACGGCCGTGCCGTGCTTCCGACCGCCTTGATGCTCGAATGGCTCGCTCAAGGAGCCATTCAGCGCAACCCGGGACTGACCTTCCATGGGATCGACGATCTTCGGGTCCTCAAGGGGGCCGTGGTCCACGACGACCGACCCGAGACCGTGGCTGTTCTCGCCGGCAAGGCCTTGCGAGACGGGGTGATCTATCGTGTTCCTGTTGAGCTTCGGGGCGAACTCGCAGGCGGGAAAAACGTGATTCATGCCCGCGGCGACGTCATCCTGGGGAATCGATCGGCGGCTGCCGAAGGCTCGGCGATCGTCTTGGGAACCGTTCCCCCTTACACGCGATCCACGCGCTCGGTTTACCATGATATCCTCTTCCATGGTCCGGATCTTCACGGTCTGGAACGCATCGACGCGTGTGCGATTGGCGGGATCATCGCGACGGCGAAAACAGCACCGGAACCCTCGGCCTGGGTCGATCGTCCGCTCCGTCAGTCGTGGCTGACCGACCCGCTTGTGCTGGATAGCGCCTTTCAGCTCATGGTTCTCTGGTGCCATGAAAATGCGGGAGGCGCTTCGTTGCCGACCGCCTTGGGGAGCTACCGTCAGTTCGTTGGCGAATTTCCCGAACCTCGCGTGCGGATTGTCGCGCGGGTCGACAGGCCTTCGGAATCACGAGCCACGGCGGATATCGACTTCCTTGATGCCGAAGGCAACCTCGTGGCGCGGATCGAAGGCTACGAATGCGTGATCGATGGCGCGTTACATGCCAAGTTCCACCGCAATCGCCTCCCCCAGGTGACGCGAGGACCGCGGTGAGTGGGCCGGCTTTCTCGACATACGACGGTCATCCTCCAGCACAGATAACCCCATGATCGACCCCTCCGAGCGCGTGGCGATCGTCGGGATCGGAGGGGTCTTTCCGGGTGCTCGCGATCCGGAGCGATTCTGGCAGGTCATCCAGCGCGGCGAGGATGCGACCACTGAAGTCCCTTCCGGACGCTGGTGGCTTGCCCCCGAGGACGTCTTCGATCCGGTTGTCGCAACTCCCGACCGCGTTTACGCCACACGTGGCGGATTCGTCAGGGATTTCAACTTCGACCCTGCGGGACTCGACCTCGATCCGGCGCTCGCATCAGAGCTTGATCCCTCGTTCCAGCTCGCGCTCCACGTCGGCCGCGCCGCCTGGCGGGACGCCAAGACCGAAAGGCTGGACCCCGCGCGCGTTTCCGTGATCTTCGGGAATATTGTGCTTCCCACCGAGAGCGCTTCCACGTTTGCGCGCGAGACGCTCGGCGAAGAGGTCGCAACGTTGGTGGCACCGATCGCAAAGCCTGGCGACCAAGCGAGTCCGACCCATCCGTTCAACCTCCATGCCGCGGGTCTTCCCGCCGGCTTGGTGGCGCAGGCGCTGGGGCTGGGAGGAGGTGCCTACACGCTCGATGCCGCGTGTGCTTCATCACTTTATGCGTTGAAACTCGCGAGCATCGAACTTCTCTCCGGCCGGTCCGACGCCGTCTTGACCGGAGGTGTTTCCCGCCCCGATCCCCTCTATACACAGATGGGATTCTCGCAGCTTCGCGCCCTCGCCGCCGATGGCCGCGCTTACCCGTTCGACCAACGGGGTGGAGGTCTTGTGGTCGGAGAAGGGGCCGGCCTATTCGTCCTCAAAAGACTTTCCGACGCCCTCTCACACGGCGACCACATCTACGGGATCGTTGTCGCGGTCGGACTTTCCAACGATGTGGACGGAGGCCTGCTCGCTCCCAGCGGCGAAGGTCAGCTCCGCGCGATGAACTCAGCCTACAACCAAGCCGGGTGGGACCCGCGTGGCGTGGATCTGATCGAGTGTCATGCCACCGGCACCCCCGTCGGCGATGCGGTCGAATTCCAATCCCTCCGCACTCTTTGGGGCGAAACGGGCTGGGAGCCCGGCGGCTGCGTCATCGGCTCGCACAAGGCGAACATCGGCCATTCGCTCACGGCGGCGGGTGCGGCGGGATTGATCAAGGTGTTGATGGCTCTCAAACATCAGGCCTTGCCACCGACTCCCAATTTCGATATTCCAGGCCCCGGACTGGCTTATGACGGCAGCCCATTTCGGGTCCTTAAGGTCGTCGAAAAGTGGTTGCGAAGGTCGCCGCGAATACCGCGACGCGCTGCGTTGAGCGGCTTCGGCTTTGGCGGGATTAATGCTCACGCCTTGATCGAAGAATGGTTGCCGAACATCGTCGCGACCCCGACGAATCTCGACCCCGAAAGTGACGCCGATCCGGTTCCGATCGCCATTGTCGGCGTGGGAGCGCAATTTGGATCGATGAGCGGCCGCCGTGCTGTTCAAGAATTCCTTCTCGGCGGAGGAACACAATCCAAGCTCCACCTCGACACCCTTGAAATCCCGCTCGATCGGTTTCGCATTCCTCCGAAAGAGCTTGAGGAGATGCTGCCGCAGCAGTTGCTCGCCCTGCTCGCCGCGGCCGAGGCGATCGACGATGCAGGTTGGGAACAACGACATGCACCTCGTCTCCGCACCGGGGTTTTCGTCGGAATCACACTCGACCCGAATACCACCAACTTTCACGTTCGTTGGGATGTTTTGAACCAGGCACGCAAGCGGACCGAATCGCTTCGGCTCGCCCTGTCAAAGGCCGAGTTTTCCGAATGGGTCGCGACGCTCCGCGACGCCGTCGGCCCCGCACTCACCGCGAACCGGACGATGGGTGCTCTCGGCGGGCTCGTCGCCAGCCGGATCGCTCGTGAGTTCCGGCTCGGCGGTCCCAGCTTCACCGTTTCCAGCGAGGAATCGTCGGGGCTAAGGGCGGTGGAGATCGCGATCGGGATGCTCCGTCGCAACGAACTCGACGAGGCTATCGTCGGCGCTGTAGACCTCACAGCCGATCCCCGCGTCGTTGAAGCTACGAAGCGATTGAACCTCGGTGAGATCCCTCGAAGCGACGGTGCCGCCGCGTTCGTTCTCAAGCGACTCGACGACGCCGAGCGCGATGGCAATTCCATTTACGCCTTGATCCAAGGAATCGGCGGTGCCCGCGGGACAGCCAGCGAGGCGACCCATCGCTCCGAACTCCGCGCGCTTGATGACTCCGCGATCGATGCCGCTCAGATCTCACTCTTCGAGCACTATGGGAGCCCGCATACCCGCGACCCGATCGGCCACATGGGCGCCGCTTCGGGCCTTGCCTCACTGCTGAAGGCCGTGTTATGTCTCCACCAGCAGATCCTTCCGCCGCGAGCGGAAACGTCCGTCGGCCCACGTTACTGGCTCCAGGACCGCGTGGACGGACCCCGCCGCGCGCTCGTCAGCGGCATCGGGATCGATGGAGTCAGCCTCAGCGTCGTCCTTGAAGAATATCCTCGAGAACAATCGTCCGCCCTCGCAATCGAGCGAGTCGATCCCTTGGGCGCGAGAAGCATCGCTTTGTTCGTCATTGAGGCCGACGACGAAGCCGAGCGCACTGATCGAATCGATTCGCTGGACAGACTCGCTGCCGATCATCCCGAGATGCCGATCGAGGCGCTCGCTCGTCGTTGGTGGAAGTCTCATCCCAACGATCCCTCCGCGCTCCTTGGAACGGCGGTCGTCGCCCGATCCACCGAGGAGCTGCGCGAACGATTGCGCGACGAACGTCGGACCCTCGGGACCGAGGAAGAGCCGCTCGGCAGGTCCGGCCAGGTCGCGTTCGTGTTTCCGGGGATCGGCAATCATTTCGCCGGAATGGGCCGTGACCTTTCCGCCCGCTGGCCGGAAATCTTTCGATCACTCGACACGGAAACCCTTCGACTTCGCAGCCAGCTCGCATTTGGCGCAAGCTGGCACTCAGACGAACCCCAAGTTTTCCCCGACCAAAGAGCCCCCATTCTCGGTCAGGTCGTGCTGGGAACGGTCGTCTTCGACTTGTTGCAATTGTTCAGCGTGAAGCCCGATGCCGTGATCGGCTACAGCCTGGGAGAATCCTCCGCGCTCTTCGCAATCCGAGCCTGGACCGAACGCGACGTCATGCACACGAGGCTCGAAACCTCAACGCTGTTCCGAACCGATCTCGCCGGCCCGTGCGAGGCCGCCCGAAGCGCCTGGAAACTCAAAACAGGAGAGCCCGCCGACTGGACCGCTGGTATCCTCACGGCATCGCCTCAGTCCGTTCGGCGTGCATTGGCCGATATCCCGCGTGCCTATCTTCTCATCATCAACACATCCAACGAAGTGGTTGTCGGCGGCCGAAGACGCGAGGTCGAACGCCTTGTTAAATCGGTCGGCGGCACATTCTTGCCGCTCCCCGTCGTCAGCACGGTCCACTGTGAGATTGCCCGGCAGGTTGAAACGCCTTACCGCGCGCTTCACACCTTGAAAACCACGCCTCCCCTCGGAATTCGCGTTTACAGCACGGGCTGGGGAAAACCTTATCTTCCCGATCGGGAAACGGCCGCCGATGCGATCGTGGCCCAGGCCCTTCAGACCGTCGACTTCCCCGCCGTGATTCTCCGGGCCTATGACGACGGCGTTCGCATTTTCCTGGAAACCGGCCCCGGCGCGTCCTGTTCGCGAGCGATCCGGATGATCCTGGGCGACCGC
>JAYVYS010000583.1:0-2670 GCA_043784005.1 Isosphaeraceae bacterium | reverse complement strand
GTAATTCTGACCGACGGGAACATTGTTCGCGAGCTGCCCATCGATATCGTTCGCGAACAGGCGCACCTGGCCGGTCACGTCGCTCACCAGAACGCCGCCGCTCTTCGGAAACGTGATGCCGAACGGGCCGGCGAAGCCAGAGCCGACGTCAACGGAAGGAAAGCCCGTGGCGAATGTCGAAAGGCTAAAGCCCTGGGCCATGCCTGCGGCGGTCAGGACCATGCCAGCCTTCGCGGTGCCTGGACCGCCGATAAGCCCCGATGCCATCAGGGCCCCGGTCGTGAAGAGAGTCCGAAACCGGTTTGAATATAACGATTGAAGACGCATGGCTCTTTTGGATCCGTAAGATCGAACCAATCACCGCCGAACCGTCGGGAGAAACCCACGCGGGCATCCCTGTCGGAGGGGGAAGAGACCCAATTTCATGCGATCCGATCACCCTGTCAACAAATAAACGTCTACATATGTCATGATCATGAGCGCGGAAAGGATCGTCGCTTTGGTTGCGAGTTTATTCGGTGTTGGTAAAAGGCGGCCTGGTACAAAAGCATGGCGTTAGACGCTATTCTCAGTAGGAGTCAGGCCTGTTATGGCATCACGAAAAAGGGGCGCGACGTGTTGCGAACGCGAAACATGGGGATAGCGATTGCTCTTTTGATCGGGATGTCGGGCCCGGGCGCGGCAGGCCCTCCTCGGCGGATGGAAAAGCTCGATCGCGGCGTGGTCGCAGTCGCGACGCCCGAAGGAAAGATCCACGTCGGCTGGAGGCTCCTTGGGGATGACCCGGAGGATGTCGCCTTTCACGTCGAAAGGACGACCGGAGACGGCAACCCCTTGAGGCTCACGCCCGAGCCGCTCTTGAAAACGACCGACCTTGTGGATCCGAATGCCGATCTCTCGAAGATCAACACTTATATTGTACGTCCGGTCGTGAACGGAAAGGTGCTCGAACTCTCCGCGTTGTTTCGGCTCACGCCTGAGCGCGCACTAACGCCCTATCTCTCGATCCCCTTGAAGACCCTGCCCGGCCACACTCCCAATGATGCTTCCGTGGGCGACCTTGATGGCGACGGATCTTATGAGATTATCTTGAAGCAAGAGATGCGCCCGCGCGACAACTCCCAGCGCGGGACGACCGGGCAGACCAAGCTTGAAGCCTATTCGCTCGACGGCAAATTCCTCTGGCGGATCGATCTTGGCAAAAACATCCGCGAAGGGGCGCACTACACGCAGTTTCTGGTTTACGACCTCAATGGCGACGGTAAGGCCGAGGTCGTTTGCAAGACGGCCGACGGCACCATCGACGGCGCGGGGAAACCGATCGGCGATCCGGCGGCCGACCATCGCGACGACGCCGGGTTCATCCTCAAAGGACCCGAGTTTCTCACGGTTTTTGAAGGAGCCACTGGTAAGGCCCTCGACACGGTGGATTACGTTCCGCCCCGAGGCGATGTCGCGTCCTGGGGCGACAAGATCGGCAACCGCGCGGATCGTTTTCTCGCCTGCGTCGCCTACCTTGATGGCATTCATCCGAGCGTGGTGATGTGCCGTGGCTATTATACGAGAACCGTGCTGGCCTCTTGGGATTTTCGCAACGACAAGCTCGCGCATCGCTGGACGTTTGACACCGACGCCGACTCCTCGTTAAGCAAATATCGCGGCCAGGGGAACCACAACCTGAGCGTCGGCGATGTGGATCTCGACGGCAAGGATGAAATCATCTACGGATCCTGTTGTATCGACGACGACGGCAAGGGGCTTTATTCGACAGGCTGGGGGCATGGCGACGCGCTTCATCTTTCGGACATCGACCCGAGCCGTCCCGGCCTGGAAGTCTTCGACATTCACGAGCGCCCTCGGCATCCCAACGGCGCGGAGTTTCGAGACGCGAGGACGGGCGAATTGCTCTGGGGAAAACCGTCGCCGGACGTCGGGCGCGGGGTGACGATGGATATTGATCCAAGGCATCCCGGCTATGAGATGTGGGCCTCGGGGAATGGCCTGAGCGGGCTCTGGAATGTCAAAGGAGAGCAAATTTCCGAGAGCAAACCGCGCTCATGCAACTTCGCCGTCTGGTGGGATGGCGACCCGCTTCGCGAGATCCTCGACCGCAATCGGATCACGAAATGGGAATGGGAAAAAGGGACGGAGACACTCTTGCTCTCGGCGGATGGCTGCGCCTCGAACAACGGCACCAAGGCGACCCCGGCCCTCTGCGCTGACATTCTGGGAGACTGGCGTGAAGAGGTGATTTTGCGAACGACGGATAACACCGAGCTACGGATCTACACGACCCCGATCCCCGCGGAGTCTCGGCTTGTCACCCTGATGCACGACCCGCAATATCGGTTGAGCGTGGCCTGGCAAAACATCGGCTACAACCAACCGACGCAGCCCGGTTTTTATCTCGGAGCGGGGATGAAAACACCATCCAAGCCGAATATCACGGTGGAGCGGAGAGGGGAAAGGGGGAAGTCGAATGGGGCATTCTGATTCCTTGACATTGTTTGGAGCGTTTAGTACTACATCGCTAAGTCGGCCCCCATGTGCAGCGGGGGATTTCGGTAAGCTTGATGCCTATACTTCACGCGGGCATGAGTGATACTTCCTGGAATTGCTGGAAGTTCAGTGTCATGAGTGTTTTCAGTTGATCAGCGTGGATGGTCGAAA
>JAYVYS010000582.1:0-13037 GCA_043784005.1 Isosphaeraceae bacterium | reverse complement strand
GATTCATGACGAGTTCTCGCTGGTAACCAGCCTGCGCTTTCGCCTCGGTGCCAGAGTCGAGCCGCTGGAATAGATCATTGCCTCGGCCGGATTGAGATTTCCTTTGAGAAGGTCGGGCGAGGAAAGAGGCGCGAGTCGCTCGCAGAGAGAGGCCAGGCTCCGGATCGATTCGCGCGATTGAGAGGAGCGCTCCAGCGTGAGGTGCGAGACATCGGAAATCCGCTGCATCGCCCGGACCAGTTCCTGCGCCGCAAGGACTTGATCATTGGTCGATCGCGAGATTCCATCCACGAGCTGGGCGGAATGCTCGGCGACCTGGCTGATCCGTTCGAGTGACGCACCCGCCTCACGCACGCGCTGCGCCTCTTTTTCCATCTCCGCCTGCTCGTCGCCCAAAGCACGGATGCTTTCGTGAGTATCCGCCTGGATCGCCTCGACGAGCGAGCCGATGTCGCGGGTGGCCGTCGCGGTACGTTCGGCGAGCTTGCGAATCTCTTCGGCGACGACCGCGAAGCCGCGTCCGTGTTCGCCTGCTCGCACCGATTCGATCGTGGCGTTCAGAGCCAACATGTCGGTTCGATTGGAGATCCCCCGGATCAGTTCAACGATTGTTCCGATTTCGACCGAGCGGTCCCCCAGCCGACGGGCCTTGCGACCGTTGACCTCGATTTGTGATCGGAGTCTCTCCATTCCCTCGATCACCTGATGGACCTGCACAAGTCCTTGCCTTGCTTCGAGACGGGTTCGTTCGCACGCTTCCGTCGCGTTCTCGGCGTTTTGGGAGATGCGATCGATCTTGTCGCTAAGCGCTTCCACGGTCGTCGTGGTTTGGGAAACGGTGTCCGATTGATCGACCGCGCCCGAGGCCATCCGTTCGTTCGCCTCTTCAAGCGACGAGGCGTAGCGAATCAAGGTGTCGGCGGTCTGCCGGAACATTTCCAGAACGCTCGCGACGCATCCGGGACTATTTGGGATTGGCGGGGGCTTGTTCGCCTTGGCATGGACCGCCGACCAGAGTGAGCGCGCCATTGCGCCGACCCCTTCCCATTCTTCCTCCTCTTCCTTCGCGCGTCGCAACGTGGTGCGGACTAGGCCAAGAATCTCGTCGAGCTGTGCCGAGCCGATCGGTTCGGAATCGTTTCCGAGGTGTCCCCATTCGCTCGTGTCGGAGGCGACGAGCGAAGAGTAAACACGTTTCTCGAGGAGACCTATGGCGGTCAATGTTCCCAGTGCACCGACGATGGAGGCGACGATCATCCCAAGAGTCGCGCCTCGGTCAATTCCGAGCCAGTTGGCCAGGACAACCGTGATCGTCGACCCTCCCACGCCCGTGGCCGCACCAATGATTAATGCGCGGTGTTTCAGGGTCATGTTGAAAACGAGGCCTCCCGTTTGGATCAGTCGAAATTCGTCGGAAGATAGAGGATTAAATGGAACCCAATGGGGCCTCGTAATCACCTGCGCGTTCGACGCCTTGGTTGAATTGGTACCAGCTTTCCACAGAGCGGCGGACATCCTGCCAGGTCGTCTCGGGATCGATGACGTTGTACACGACGGTCCCTCTTCGCAATGTCTTGAGCCGCGTGCCTTTCGGGCGTGCGGGAGAATTTTCTTCGGTCGCGAACTCATCCATGTTCTCTTCAGTAACCATGGTTCCCTCCGCGTTCACGCGAACCCCCCAGATTCCTCGGGTGGTCCGGAGCAGAAGAATGATTGTCTTTGTGCGGAAGTGGTCCGCCGACGGTTCGTTCGCGGAATCGCCGAGTTCCACGACCGGAATGACGTCGCGGCGAAGCGTGCAAAGTCCTACGATTTTCGGCGGAGCCAGTGGGACTCGGACAAGCCGCTCGACCTCAACGACCTCGGCCACCGTTTCGAGCCGGACCGCATAGGCCGATGAGCCGCTCTGGAAGAGGCACCAAGGCGGCTTCGAAAGCGGCGGCGCGTTCGTTTCAAGGACCGTAATGGATTCCGTGGTCGTCATGGGCGATAGGAAGTTAGGCTTGATCGATCAGTGAGAGTCCAACGGAAAGCGACACCGATTCAGTTTTCATCACGTTTTTGTTCCGTGCGCGACGAGATTCGTCCCCGACTGTTTGAGGCGCTTGTCGAGCAGTCTGGCAAGGGCATCAAGGCGTTGCCTCGGGTCGCGCTGATCGACGGAGGCGTTCGCATCATCGTTGTCCGAGAAAGGGACCGGAGACGACGATTCGGGGGGCCGGATTGTCGGGTGATATATGGTCTGGGTCTTGTTCGGGGCTGGAGACGGTCTCGCCGCTTTGGGCTCGGGTTCATGCGAGGCGGCGGAATCTCCTGACGCGGTTGATTTGTGGCCGGGAGTGAACGTGGATAACAGGGGACTCGCGCGGCACTCTTCGACATCCATCTCAACCGTTCGATTGAGGAGCAAGGCCTTTTGCTCGTCGATCAAATGATTGAGAACCTCGCGGAATTCCGCGACAGCTTCCAGAACGGGATGTCCTGCCCGGACTTCGGAGATCATCGTGTTTGCCGGCACCGCTACCTCCCGGTGATACGTTCGCCCGCATCGAGGTTGCCTTCGAGCTGGGTCACAACAACTCTAGTTCAGGCTTTTCGCAACGTGAGAACATCCTTGTGAATCGGCGATTGCTCAGAGGTATTCGAGAATTTGAGTATCGCCAACGTCTCTCGATGGTCGCGGATTTCTCCTGCGACTCGTCGCTTTTCTCCTAATTGAAGTGCTCGAAGAGTGACTGGAAGGCCGGACTGGGGCAAACCAACATGAGAAAGGGGGAACGTGGGCTAGATTATGAAAGAAGGTTGGATTATTCGGGCTCGATTCAGATTCGCGATCCCGCAGCGAGTTGACTCACCGAAACAAATCCTTGACGATCGTTCCGATCATCAAAAATCCAGTCTCTTTCGAGTTTGCCACCCCTCTTTCTTCTCATTAAGTTCGCTTTTGGCCTTCTTAAAACCATTGAGTTTTCTCCCGGAGACGCGATTCGTGTTTCTTGGGTCAATCGCCTTCTGTTTAAGACGGATTACGGTCGTTACCCGTTGAAGAGAATCGCCGACATGAGCAGACGCCCATGAAAAGAGCGGGTCGTGGTGAGGAAATAGGGAATTCATCGAACAGACACAGGGAGGAATATCGTGAAAGATGAATAAGAGCACACGTCTATGCGAAAGTCGCGAAACGTTCGACACGTCCCCCATCTGGCAGCCCTTGAATCCCGGTGTATGCTTACCGCGGGTCCCGTTGCCGCCTGGATTGGTCAGGATGGCCACGACTTCGCCGGTGGCTTGAGCCCACAGACTGGAAACGGTGTTCAGGATATCCACGTGGGACTCTCGGCGCTGCCGGCCGACCGCGCGATTGTCTCGCTTGACGTGCGGGGCTTCGGGGGTGGTGACTGGCCCGTCAACATCGGTGCTTACAACGTTTATAACGGCGTCTTGTTCCGGACATCGGGCTCCACGACCGCCGAACTCTACCTCGACCCCTATATCAACGAATCTGGTCGGCAGTTCTTTCTCACCCTGAATTATGACAACGGCACATCCGTTTCTGTGACGATGAATGGCGGAACGGCGGACGCTAATCTACGGATGCCCGCGGATGCCGTCGCGATCACCTGGAACGGCCAGGACGGCCAGGATTTGACCGCGCCGACTTCGGCGGTCGGTCCCGACGGTGTGCAAGACGTTCACCTTGTCCTGAGCCGTTTGTTCCCAAGCATCGCGATCCGTTCCGTGAACGTTTCCACGAATTTAGGAGTGGCCTGGGAATCAGGCTTGAATCCGAATCTGAACAATAATGCCGAGTTGATCCGGCGCGGACCCGACCCCTCGATCGGCGACTTTTATTTCAGCCCCGACCGCGACCTCAACGGCCTGACACTTTCCGTCGATGTGACCTACGAAGACGGAAAGCTCGACCACACCACCTTTGTCGCCGGTCACTCGTCGACAACGCTCGCGATGCCCTCGCCCGTTGGGTTGGTGCCGCTGTGGGACACGTTTCATGCGACGTGGCTTGGCCAGGATGGGCTCAATCTCATCGGCGCTGGTGATGTGCATGTCGCCCTCGACAGTCTGCCCGCAAATCGGACCGTTGTCGCGGTGACGCTCAGTGATAGCTCGGGCCTCGACTGGAGCTATAACAAGCCCGGTTCGGGGCTTTCGGCGGCCGATCCTTCGGCTCACGCGCTCGGCTTTCAGACTCCTGGAGACGCGACCAAGGCCGACCTGACCTTTCCCCCGAATCACGACGAGTCCGGAAAATCGTTGACCGTTGTCGTGACGCTCGACAATGGGAACCTCCTCGCGACGCATCTCAGCGGAGGTTCGAGCGACCCCGGCCTTCGTGCGGCGAATGCGGAACGTTTGTCGGTCGTCGCTCATCCCGGTGACGACCTGAATGATCTTGCGAATCGTTTCGGAGTCGTCCGCCTCGTCGCCGGTTTGTATCCGATGAACCAGCCGCTGGTCCTCTCTCATGCCGTGACCATCAAGGCCGACCCCGGCGCGACGCTACTCTTCTCGCAGGCCGCGACGTCGCCCACATGGACCGCCGCAATCAAAGTTCTTGCAAGTCACACAATGCTTGATGGGTTCGCCGTACGGTTTGCCGGGCCGGTTCGCTGGAAGGATGGAATCAGTTACGGCCCGGCGGTGGTGGGTGCCGCGGACAACTTCGATCCCTGGTCAGCCGATCCTCTCATCGGCCTCACGTTCACACACCTGGATCTACAGTCGCCTCCAGCTTCGACCTCTTGGGAAGAAGCTCCGCACCTTCTTCGCTTGGTTAGCGCCGAGAGCGGTTCGATCCTTGGGAACCGTCTAAAGGGGGGGACGACCGAGTTCCTTGGCGGCCCTTGGACCATTTCTGGTAACCAGTTCCTTGGAACACCGGTGAATACTTTCACCTATGCCGCTTTCGCGGGCCATTACACTCACGATCTGACGCTGTCCGGCAATTTCGTTCAACCTTCGGGTCCATCCGGCAAGACCTGGCGCTTTCTGGTTTTGACCCAGAACGGCCGAAATGATGTGATTAGCAATAATATCGTTGTCGGTGTTGGACCGATGGACAGCGACTCCGTGGCGAACCCGAATGCCCCCGAGGTCATTCTGACGGAGGCGTATCGACTCCATTACGAAGGGATGGCCGCCGGGATCTCCGCCGATGGACTTGTTGTCCAGATTCCCACTCCCCAAAACGGTCCGGCGCGCACGGGCGATGTGGTGGCGATTCTTTCCGGTCCCCAGGCCGGACAATGGCGAACCATTATCCAGGCGTTGAGCCCAACTTCTTATTTGCTCGACGCGCCGATTACTCCCGGCACGATCGCCATCTCGATCGCAACGGGATTCGCCAACGAGACCTTCAAGAACAACAGCGTGGATAGTCGCGGTAGCTCGATCGCGGCCGACCTTGTCTTGGCGGGAAATGAGTTTGGGGTGAGCGTCGTCGGCAATCACTTCGTGGGGGGAAATGATGGTTTCCGCATCAGTGCCTATCCCACCGAGCAACCCAATTTCTGGGGTTGGTCGTACGCGCCGGTGCTTGGCGCGACGATTCTCGGAAATACGGTGCAGGATACGCTTCGCGGCGGAATCATCGACGTCGAGCACTCCGTTTACGCGAAAACGACCGCGGGTCGAGTGTATTTCTCGGGGTCGGTTCAGAACAACGTCGGCGTCTGGACCCCCTCTTTCGCCGCCGCGCGATCGGCGATTGCCGGTCTAGAGCCCCCTGCGCTCGTGACCATCGGTGACTCGCTCTCGCACGATCCGGGCGAGATTCAACTGAGTGTTTCCGGGAATCAAGTGCAAGGCCCCGCGTCGGTTGTGACGCAGCCGACATTCGTCGTGGTTGCAGGGACCATCAACGGCATCGCCACCAGGAACCGTGCCTCGGTTCTTCCTGTGGTTCCGGCCGGTCCCCTGGCACTCCCCAAACCCGCGGCGGCAACGCCCGATCAGGGAACCCCGACCAAGATTTCCGCGAGAAACGCGACTTCAATCCCGGCGGTCTTCGTTCCGCTGGCAAGCGGAGCCCCGGCCACGCCGTCAAAGAGCAAGTCGTCGCCTTCAAATACTGGCGCCGCGAAGCAAGGTTTTGTCTCGAAGGCGAATCCCTCAGCGCCCGCCCACTCGCACCCACGAGGCAAATTGGTTGCGAAGATCGCACCCGTTCAACGGCGAAGCCGGGCGGTCAATTCACACTGAGGTCCGTGATCTTCGTCCGTCGATCACGGCAAAAAAATCAGCGTTCGTTGATGATTTTTTGAGTGACTTCCCGTTCGCAAATTTTGCACCACTTCCATCGGCTATTCCCGATCGATTCGTCGAGATGAGACTTGGCGATGGTGATGGTTCGGAACCAGATCTTGGCTTCGCCTTCGCTCACTTTTTCAAGCTTGGGACATCGGGCGAAGTGAAGCAGGTTTGTGCCGGCCTTGACCGCGGGACGCTTGCCATTGCCGCCCTCGGGGGGAACAGTGCCGTGAAAGACGTAACCGGTCGCCTCGATCCGCGCTTCCGCGAAGTCGTCAGACGAGTCGAGGGGGCGAACCCCCAATTGATCCTGGATGGGCATGGAGTTTTTTTCCCGATCCAACGCCTTACGGCATCGAACATTACGAGTGAAACTATAACAGATCCCGCGAGCCCGATCAAGGTCGAACCTGGGAACCCGCCCATCCGGCGCGCTTTGGCAATATCCGACAGTGGGATCGCAAAGCCGAATCGGATGGAAGGACCGGACCCGAAATCGAACCGCGAAGAACGCGGAGTCAGGAAGAAGCGAGATATCACCATATAACGCAAATGCAATTAAACGCTTTTGCAAACTTAATCCATCGACTCGTCTTCTCTCTCCGCGGTTATCCCGCATCATTCTTTCGGAGCGTTGAAATTTCTTTCGACTTTGCAATCCCTCCGCAACATTAAGAGCAAGGTTGTGATGCTCGCGCCGGTGTGGATAAGCTAAGGCCTTTGGTGGGGATTGTCGAGCGGGACGCCTCACCTGGCATGGCGAACAGGCACCGGAAGGGACAGACCGGTTTGATCCGAGAGACCGTCAGCCACTTCAAAGATCTGCCAAGATATCGCCAGATCCTGGCGACGCTTGTCAAGTATGGATATCAGGATATCGTATCCGCGTTGCATCTTGAAGGAGTCGCGCGGCCGTTTGAGTGGGTCGCGCTGGGTGATGAGATTCCGCCGCACGATCGTCCTCGGAGGTTGAGGATGGTTTGCGAAGATCTGGGGCCGACGTTTGTCAAGCTTGGACAAGTCCTGAGCACGCGCCCCGATCTTCTTCCGGAGGCCTATACCAACGAGCTGGCGTTTCTTCGCGATGATGTCCGTCCCTTTCCTTCGGCCGAGGCCGAGGCGATTTTGACGGAGCAGTATGGCCGAACCCCTACCGAGGCGTTCGCCTCGATCGAACCCGGGCCGATCGCTTCCGCATCGATCTCTCAGGTCCATCGGGCTGTTTTGCACGACGGGCGAGTGGTCGCGTTGAAGATCCGCCGTCCCGGCATCGAAAAAGTGGTTCAGGCCGACCTCGACATCCTCAAGAACTTGGCCCAGCTCGCCGAGCGAAGGCTCCCCGCGCTCGCCTTGTATCAGCCCGTCGCGATTGCTCGTGAGTTCGAACGGAGCCTCAAACGCGAGCTGGATTTCACCGTGGAACGTCGGACGATGGAGCGTTGTCAGGGGCAGTTCGCGAATGATCGGACCGCGCATATTCCGTATGTCGTTCGTGAATTTTCGACCCCTCACGTGATCGCGATGGAGTTTGTGGGCGGAGTCAGCGTCGCGGATATCGAAGGGATTCGACGTATGGGCGTCGACCCCTCCGAGGTCGCGATCCGGGGCGCTCGAATCTTGCTTACCCAGATCTTCCGTTACGGTTTCTTTCACGCCGATCCGCACCCGGGCAATCTCCGCGTGTTGGAAGGAGGCGTGGTCGCGCCCCTGGATTACGGGATGTTCGGCCAGCTCGATGCCAAGACCCGCGAACAGATCGCCGACCTGCTCATGGGCCTGCTGTCTCAGGACACCGACCGCGTTCTCCGAGCGCTCGATGCGCTTGATATCCGGGGCGAACATGTTGATCCGAAGGCCCTCCGGCGCGACGCCGCCGAGCTGGTCGCCGCATATTCCGACCTCACGCTCGATACCATCAACATTGGTTCATTATTAAAAGAATTAATTATATTTATACGTAATCATCATCTTCATATTCCACCTGACCTGGTGCTCTTGATTCGTTCGCTGGTGACGATCGAAGGCGTCGGCCGAGCGCTCGACCCTCACTTCGATATCGCCAAGGAGCTTCAACCCTACTTGCGCGATCTTACCTTTCGGCGATTTCATCCCTGGCGCGTCATTACGCAAACGTTGCGAACCGCCGAGGACATTCAGCGCCTTGCGATGCTCCTTCCGGACGTGATGAGCCAGTCTCTCGAATCGATCAAGCGTGGAGAACTGACCGTCCGCTTCGATCTTCAACATTTCGAGAGCCTGGTCCAGCAATTGACGCGAGCCAGCAACACCTTGGCCTTTGGCATCCTGATCTCGGGAATCGTGGTCGCGTCGGCCTTGGTGCTTCGAACCGGCTCGACCACGCTCGCCTTTTCCGGTTTCGGCCTGACCTTGGTGTTGATGCTCTGGCTCTTCTGGAATATGTCGCGCAAGGCGTGAGCGATTAGTTCGCGGGATCGACGATCTCAAGAAACGTCTTGCCGAGAAAAATCCGGTTTCCCGGCTCGGCGGAAATGGGTCCGTTGATACCGAAGATCGCGATCTGGTAGACTTTACCCGGCTTCGCATCCCTCAGCTCGACGCGGTTTGGCGTGTTGAAGCCGGCGACCACCGGCCCACCGCTGTCGCCGGGTTTGCGAGGAAGCTTGCCGTCGACCCAGACCTCGCCATAATCGTCGACGGTGCTTTCGAAGAAGACCGTCTTTCCCTTGGCTTCCTCGGGAATCGTGATCTTGATCCGATACCAGCAAAAGCAAACTTGACCGCCTCCGCGTGGATTCTTGAGGGACGTCGGGTCGCAAAGTTCCCACGAGGAGTCGTTGAAGTCCGGCCCGAAAGCCTTGGGCTGGATGTTGTAAGTTGTCATCGGCTTGCCATCGGTGGACTTGGTGGCAACCTCGACGATTTTGACGTCGATGTAGCGCCACTCTCCCTTGACGGCCTTTACTCCATCGACCGTCCGCAAGTCGATCATTTTCGACCCGGCCGTTGCCGAGGTCGGGAAACCTGCTGCCAGCAGGGTCAGAATCGAAGCCGTCAGTAACGTCCGCATAAGCGATATCCTTTTGGAAGTCGGAGAGGTCGGTCAGCTAGACCGGCTGTCGGCCATTCGCCGTCGGAGTCGAGCGATAACTTTTTCAACACGGATCGCTTCGATCTCTCCCGACTTGAACTTGCGAGAGCGATCTTCGGGTTCATCGGCCCAGGCCTCGTCGTAACCCGGTTCCTTTTCTCCCGAGTCGAGACTCTGAATCAACCGCTTGGCAAGCTCGACGCGACGATCTTCGGAAAGTGCGTGGGCACTTTCAAAGACTTCGGATTCCTTTAACACGATTCACCTCCAAAGCTTCAATTCTGATCGATCGCTCGAAAAAAGCCAGATAAATCCACCCCGATCACTCCCACTCAATCGTCCCCGGCGGCTTGCTGGTCACGTCGTAGACCACGCGGTTCACACCTTTGACGGCGTTGATGATCCGGGTTGATGCCTTCGCCAGTACCTCATACGGCAGGCGCGACCAATCGGCCGTCATGAAGTCGTCGGTCTCGACCGCCCTTAGCGCGATTGCGTTTTCATACGTGCGGCCGTCTCCCATCACTCCGACGGTTTGAACCGGGAGCAAGACGGCGAAGGCCTGTCCGGTCTGGCGGTAGAGGCCGGCGTTGGTCAACTCTTCAAGGAAGATCGTGTCGGCCTGGCGGAGGACTTCGAGGCGGTCGGCGGTCACCTCGCCCAGGCAACGCACGGCAAGGCCGGGGCCGGGAAAAGGGTGACGCCAGACAAGGCTGTCCGGGAGGCCCAGTTCGATCCCAAGGCGGCGGACTTCGTCCTTGAAGAGGTCGCGTAAAGGCTCGATCAGTTGGAAACCAAGTTCGGCGGGAAGGCCGCCAACGTTGTGGTGGTGCTTGATGGTGGCGGCGGGGCCGTCGGGGTCGCCGCCGGATTCGATTACGTCGGGGTAAAGTGTCCCTTGCGCCAAGAATTTTGCCGAGGGAATCGTCTTCGCCTCGTCTCGGAAGACATCAATGAACGTGTGGCCAATTCTGATCCGTTTTTCTTGTGGATCGGTTACCCCTCGAAGAGATTCGAGGAAGCGTTTTGAGGCGTCGACGACCCTCAGCTCGGCGTTCGAATGCGTGCTGAAGGCCTCGGCGACGGCGTCGCGTTCTCCTTCGCGAAGGAGGCCGGTATCGACGAACACGCAGACGACCCGAGAGCCCAGCGGTTTGGCCAGGAGCGCCGCGCAGACCGCCGAATCGACTCCCCCCGAGAGCCCGCAGACGACCCGATCGGTCGGGCCGACCTGGCGCTTGACATTCTCGATCGACTGTTCGATGAACTTGTCCATCGTCCAGCGCCTGGGGTTGCCGCAGATCCGGTCCAGGAAGTTCCCCAAAATCATCGTGCCGTAGGGCGTGTGGGCGACTTCCGGATGAAACTGAAGGCCGTAAATCGGTCGAGTGCGGTGCTTGACGGCGGCGACCGGGCACGTGGAGGTTACCGCGAGCGGTAAGAAGTCGGGTCCGGCGTCATGGACCTGATCGCCGTGGCTCATCCAGACCTGAGTATGCCTGGGGACGTCTTTGAATAGCGGTTCGTCCGGTTCGACAACCCGGCATTCGGCACGGCCGTATTCACGCGCGGGTGTGGGATGAACGAGCCCCCCCATCGCTTCGCACGCGAGCTGCATCCCGTAGCAAATGCCGAGGACGGGGACGCCCAGGTCGAAGAGTTTGGGGTCGCACTTCGGAGCGTCTCGGTCGTAGACGCTCGACGGACCTCCCGAGAGAATGAGCGCCAGCGGGTTCAACTCACGCACCCGCTCAAGGGTCACGTCATGGCGGACGATCCGGGCGAAGGCATGTCGCTCGCGCACTCTCCGGGCGATCAACTGGACATATTGCGCCCCAAAATCCAGAACGAGAACAGGGCGATCGTCGGGGGCGGGACGTTCCATGAACGGGCCGGGCCTCTCGGTGCGGGGTCACGAGGCGGGGGGCCTGCCGATCTTCGGCAGACCAAAACGTCAGTTTACCACGACATCGATTCCGCGCGAATCGGTTCAGGAGGATCGCGATCCTCAAGTTTGTCCACGAAACACTTTCAGCCCCGACTGTCATCGGGTCGATGAACCATGGATGCCACTGCGGCAGCCTCGGCGAGTTCGGTCGAGCGGCGGGTCGCGGCCTCTACGGCGTCCATCAGTGAAGCGCGAAATCCACCGCGTTCCAGGGCGTGCAGACCGGCGATTGTCGTGCCGCCAGGACTGGTCACCTGATCCTTCAAAAGGCCAGGGTGGTCGCCCGTTTCGAGCACCATTTTGGCTGCGCCGAGGACCGTTTGCGCTGCGAGCGCCGTCGCGATGTCGCGAGGGAGGCCGACGCGAACACCGCCGTCGGAAAGCGCCTCGATCATCACGTAGACGAACGCCGGTCCGCTTCCCGAAAGGCCGGTTACGGCGTCGAGTAGGTTTTCGGGGACACGGTAAGCCCGCCCAACCGCGACCAGGCAAGTACGAACAACGTCTTCGTCTGTCGCCCGAACATGGTCTCCCAAGGAATAACCCGAGGCTCCTTCGCCGAGCAGCGCGGGGGTGTTGGGCATGACCCGAACCACGCGACGCATTTCCCCAAGTCCCGCGGAAAGGGTCGCCATCGAAACGCCCGCCGCGATCGAAATGACGAGATGGTCGCTCGTGATCGCGTGACGCATTTCGGTCAGGACCGCCGCCATGCTCTGAGGTTTGACGGCGAGCACCAAGACATCGCTCCGTCGCGCGACTTCGAGGTTTGACGCGGTGACGAACGCGCCCGTATCGCTTTGCAAGGTCGCGCGGCTCGCGGCGAGCGGATCACTCGATGAAATGGCTTCGGATGTGGTGGTGCCCGCTCGTAACATCCCGCGTATCAGGGCGGTGGCCATACGGCCCGCTCCGATGAAGCCCCAGCGAAGCGGCGACGCTTTTGGGTCCGACATTCAAGCCCCTTCGCGAACGGATTGGTCGGGACGTTGCAACGATCGATTCAACTCTTATCTAACGCGAATGGTGACTTGCCGCCAAGTCGGGCTTGAAAAAACGGCGCGGGTTCCGATAATAGGACTTTTTCGCGATTAGAGTGTCGGGTCAGTTCATTGAGGGAGTCTGGAGTGGCCGTACCAAAGAGACGTAAGTCGCCATCGGCGAAGGGAAAACGAAGGAGCCACGACTTCCTGGTCGCGCCCGCTCTGAACATTTGCCCGCAATGCAAGCTGGCTGTCCCTCCCCACAAGGTGTGCCACCTTGTCGAGGAATGTGGCAACATCCAGCGCAGCAAGACACACAATCCGGCGGCCAAAGAGAAGGTCTAATCCTCTCGCATTCCGCCCGCCGCATTCCGAACGAACACGATAGCGACGAGAAGTGAAGGAGCCCGTCCCATGGGACGCCACTGTGAAGTCAGCGGTAAAAAGACGTCTTTCGGCAACAACGTGACGACGCGCGGTAAAGCCAAGTACCTTGGCGGCGTCGGTACGAAATGCACCGGCGTCAGCCGTCGCGACTTCAAGCCGAATTTGCAGCGTATTCACGTCTGGCTGCCGAATGGAACCACCCGATACGTCCGCGTGGCCACCTCAGTGATCCGGACCGGGTTGTTGACTCTGGAAGTCGACGGCGTGAAGAAGACGTTTCCGCTCATCAAAGCCTCCAAGGGAAGTGCCAAGAAGCGGGCGGAGTTGAAGAGTCAGGCGGCCCAGGTGGGTGCTGGCGTACTCGCGCTCCAGGTCGCGGAAG
>JAYVYS010000581.1:0-4569 GCA_043784005.1 Isosphaeraceae bacterium | reverse complement strand
CGGTCAGGCAGCGATGAATGGCGTCCCACGCCTTGTCGGTCTCAAGCAGCCAGTCCTCGTCCCAGCGCTCCTCGATCTCGCCGATCGCGTCGAGGAGGTCTTCGTTATCGGAACCTGGATTTTCCAGGAGTGTCGCCTGATCCTCGGCTGTCAGTGCGAAATGGACGGCTCGGCCTGCCATGGAATCATCCTCTTCTGACTGCGGACCCTATTGATCTACCACTCTCTGCGCATTCTCTCCCGATCCCCCCCATACCGCGTATTGCCGCGCCGCTCGCAGGTGGGTCAAATAATGCTGGGTCATAATCTCGGAGACAAACGGTAATTCGGTCTCCAACGCCTTGAGAAATTCCCCCAACGCCGCACGCTTTCCGGCGGGTTCGATGTGGGCCAGACGGTCAAGGTCGGCATTGCGAAGACGATCCAACGCGGCGGCCATCAATCGTTGTTCGGCCGAAGGACCAGGCAAGGCGTCGACTTGCGGCAACGAATCCAAACTTGCCGAGACGGTTACCAGTTGATAGGCCACCGATCGCGGGTTCTGCTCGTCGGCGATCAAGAGGTCGAGCACGGGAGCGGTTTGCACTCCGCTCATGTAGCGACGTCGGTAGGTCATCGCGCTGTCGGCCACTTCGAGAAGGGCTTCCAGCAAAGGGCCTTCGGGCGATTGGACGGTTTCGAGGGTCTTGCGAAGCAGGCACAGGGTCTGCAAGGCGCGTTCGAGGCGGCGGCCCATGTCGAGGAACCGCCAGCCCATCCCTCGGGTCATCCCCTCGGCGATCATCCCGCTGAAGGCGGCCAGCGTGATCACCTGGCGGTCGAGGAGGTCGAGGACTTCGCTCAAGGCGCGCCGGGGGTCGCCATCGGGAACTTCGCCCTGGCGGATATCGAGCGTGACCAGAATCCGCCACATGTCGGTCGAGATCCGGTCTCGCACGTGCCCGGCGACGCGACGAAGCGAGTCGACCGTGGCCGCGAGACTTCCCGGCCGGTTCTCGTCGAAGAGCACCGACAGAAGCTCATCGACCGGGGCGGGGACTCGCTTATCCACCCCCTCGCGTTTCCCGGCGGGGTCGGGTTTGGTGATTTGGGTCAGGGCACGGAACAGAACGGGGAGGTCGGGAGCCTCGACCAGACCCGTGCGTTCGGTCATCCGTACGAGAATCGCTCGCAACAGCCGGACAATACTCTCAGCGCGTTCGACGTACCGGCCGAGCCAGAACAGGTCGTCGGCCGCGCGGCTGGGAAGGTCACCACCGCCCCGGCTCAACTCGACGGGCAGCACGGTCGTCGGCAAGAGCGTGACTTCCGGCACCGGCTCATTCGAGAGCACCCAGGCGTCCTTGCTACCGCCCCCTTTTTGCATCGAGACGACGAGGGTGTCGTCGGACCCTGAAAACCGGGCCAGACCACCGGGCATCATCGCATAACCCAGCGGCCCCGAGTTGGCGACAAGATACGTGCGGAACACCGCATGTCGCGAGCGGAGGCCGTCGCCGACCAGCACGGGGGTGGTCGAGAGTCGAACTGGCTCTTGACCCACATAGTCGGCCGGACGCGCCTGGATCGCTTCGCACAGATTCCGGCGCTGAGTCGGGCTGAGGTGTTCTCCGAAAATCGACGACGACCTTAACGCGGGATAGGTTCGCTTGATCACCATCTTCGAGAGATTCGCCACCACGTGGGACCGACCGAGCGGGTCGCCGCACCACCAGGTTGACACCGACATCTGCCTCAGGTCTTCACCCAGCAGAAAGCGGCAGGCTGCCGGTAAGTAAGCGAGCAGGGCGGGGGACTCCACCAGACCGCTTCCCAAAGCGTTGGCCACGGCGACATTCCCCGCGCGGACGGCCTGAACCAAGCCCGGAACGCCCAGGAACGAGTCGCCGCGAAGCTCAAGGGGGTCGCAATAATCGTCGTCGAGCCGTCGCAAGATCACGTCGACGGGCTGAAGGCCTCCCAGAAGTTTCAGGTAGACCCGGTCGTCGCGGACCGCGAGGTCTCCCCCTTCCACGAGCGTGTAGCCGAGGTAGCGGGCGAGGAAGGCGTGCTCGAAGTAGGTCTCGTTGTAAGGACCGGGAGTGAGAAGCACGACCCGAGGGTTATCGCCTCCACCCGGAGAAATCGCGCGAAGCGAATCGCGGAGCGTCCGGAAAAACGGGGCGAGCCGGTGAACCTGGCACTCGCGAAACGTCTCGGGAAGCACGCGAGAGAGCACGATCCGGTTTTCCAGCGCGTACCCCGCCCCCGATGGGGCCTGGGTCCGGTCTCCCAGCACGAGGAAGTCGCCGTTGGAATCTCGTGCGAGATCGGCGGCGTAGAGATGAAGACGTCTGCCGCCGGGGATGTTCACGTTGTGACAGGGCCGGAGATAGCCGCGATGCCCGAAAACCAGCGCCGCCGGCAAGACCCCGGCGGTCAAGAGTGTCCTCGGCCCGTAAAGGTCGGCGAGAACACGGTCGAGGAGCCAGGCGCGCTGGGCGAGGCCAACTTCGAGATTCGTCGCGTCCCGGGCCGAGATCAACAGGGGAATCGGGTCGAGTTCCCACGGCCGTTCGAGGCCGCGAGGGTCTCCGTAGACGTTGTATGTGACGCCGTTCTCGCGAATCAAGTGCTGGGCTTCGTCCCAGCGCCTGCGGAGCTCGGCCAGGCCCATGACATCCATCTGGGCGAAAAACGATTGCCAGTGCGGGCGAAGCAGACCATCGGGCGAGTGCGTTTCGTCGAACGCCCACTCCTCGACGCCAGGCATTCCCGGCATCGGGGAAGCTGGGGACGATTGTTCCTGTGTCTGACACGATTCAGACTCGGCCCGTGCAGGCAAGCCCGAGGCATCGACATCGGTCGCCAGAGGGGTGCTTCCGGACATGAGAGGCCCAGCGCGTGGAGGAACGGAGACAACGGATCAGCGAGTGCCAGGGACTAATACCATCATACCAGATCTTCCCAAACGCCCAACCCGACTCGGCCAGCGTGGGGGTCTCATGGCATCAAACGTCGTCGGCAGGGTTCTGCAAGGTTTCCCCATCATTCAACGCTGGAGAATTCGGCGGTTAGATGAGGACAATTGGAAACGACCTTTCACCACCCCGGCCCGCGTTGCCGGATCGGTCTTCGCAAATCCAGGGTCAACGGCGCCTCGGAGTCTCTGGGCTCATCGGGAACGTTCATGGTCCCCGGAGAATGACCGAACGGCAGAAAGCGTGCCACGCGACGGCTCTCGGCCTCGTAGGAATTCACAGGGAACGTGCTGAACGAACGGCCTCCCGGATGCGAGACGTGATACGAACAGCCACCCATCGACCGGCTGGCCCAGGTGTCCACCAGGTCGATTGTCAACGGCGCGTGGACCGGCACGTTCGGATGCAGGCAAGAGGGCGGTTGCCACGCCCGATAACGCACCCCCGCGACATATTCGCCGACCACGCCCGTCGATCGCATCGGAACCTTGCGCCCGTTGCATGCGATCAAATGACGCCCTTCGGTGAATCCCTCCACCTTGACTTGAAGCCGTTCGACCGAGTTATCGACGTAACGGGCAGCGCCTCCGGCTCCGGGTTCTTCACCCAGCGCCAACCAGGGCTCGATCGCCTGCCGCAGCTCGATGCCGACCCCTTCGGGCTCGACTCTGCCAAACTTTGGGAATCGGAACTCGAAGTGAGGTGCGAACCACTCGGCCTCAAAGCCGAATCCCGCGCGGCGGAGGTCGTAAATCACGTCGTGGAAATCGACCGCCACAAAGTGCGGGAGCAAGAACCGATCATGCAACTCGGTTCCCCAGGGTTTCAGCCGCTCGCGATAAGGCGACTCCCAGAGCCAACAAACCAGGCCGCGAATCAAAAGCTGCTGCGCGAGGCTCATTCGCGCGTGTGGAGGCATCTCGAAAGCGCGTAGCTCCACCAGGCCGCGACGCCCCCCAGAGGTTTCCGGGGCGTACAGCTTGTCGATGCAAAACTCCGAACGGTGTGTGTTCCCCGTCACGTCGGCCAGGAGGTGACGGAAGACCCGGTCCACCAGCCAAGGGGGGCATCCGCCATGCTCGGGGATCTGGCTGAACGCGATCTCCATCTCGTAGAGGCTGTCGTTCCTCGCCTCATCCACACGAGGGGCCTGGCAATGCGGGCCGACGAACATCCCCGAGAACAAGTAGGAAAGCGACGGATGATTGTGCCAGTACCCGATCAAGCTCCGAAGCAGGTCGGGGCGTCGCAGAACGGGGCTGTCGGCGGGGGTCGGGCCGCCGAGGATGATGTGGTTGCCGCCGCCCGTCCCCGCGAACCGGCCATCCATCATGAACTTCTCGGTCCCGAGCCGCGTCTGCCGCGCCTCTTCGTAGAGCGTCGTGGTCACGGAGACCAATTCGTCCCACGAGTGCGAAGGGTGGACGTTCACCTCGATCACGCCGGGGTCGGGAGTCACGCTGAACGAGTTGACGCGGTGGTCCGAAGGGGGAGTGTAACCCTCAAGCAACACCGGCATATTCAACTCAACGGCGGTTTCCTCGATCGCCGCGACGAGGTCGAGGTAATCTTCCAGCCGCTTGATCGGAGGCATGAAAACATAAAGACG
>JAYVYS010000580.1:0-2772 GCA_043784005.1 Isosphaeraceae bacterium | reverse complement strand
GGATTCCGCTGGCGATGGTCCTCTCGGGCGGCTACTCAAAGGAATCATGGCGGATTCATACCGACGCGATCGAATCGATTCTCACGCGATTCGACGCGGAGAGCTGAGAAAGCTTTATCACTTCTGCGCAGACCTCAACGATATCTCGCGGGCAGCGAGGTCGGAATCCGACTATGTTCAGAGACTTCAGAACAAGCTTGCCCGATCCCACGATGATGTCCATGGTATTTGCGACGAATCTCGCTCAAGATCAGTGTGACTTCGATTGAATTGACAAGATGGCCAAGACCACCTCAACACGACAGGACATTGATCATGATCAAAAAAATCGTCATGCGAACGGGTGAAGCTTTGGTCGAAGGGGATGAGGATTATCTGTGCGCCGAGCCCGAGGTGGTCATCGGCGAACTTGACGGTCCTGTCGGCATCGCATTGGCTAACTTGATCGGTAATCAAGTGAAAGGCCATACGAAAGTTTTCGCGATCCTGAGCAGCGACGTTCAGGTCAGACCGGCCACCCTGATGGTCTCGAAAGTCACGGTCAAAAATTCCAAATATACGAACATTCTGATGGGAACGGTGCAGGCCGCGATCGCCAATGGCGTTCTCGACGCCGTGCGTGAAGGTCTGATCCCGAAGGAGAAAGTAAACGACCTGGGGATCATCTACTCGGTCTGGCTCGACCCGTCGGTAACGAAGGTCGACGAGGTGGACCACGCGGCGCTGTTCGCCGTCCACCGTGAGGCGACGGTCAAGGTCATCCGCAAGGCCATGAATCACGAGCCGTCGATTGACTGGCTGCTTGAGAATCAGGAGACTGTCGAGCACTATTTCCATCATCTCGGACTGAAGAAGAAGCTTTGATTCCAGCACAATCCCATGGATCTCAACGTGGTGGACCACCCGGCCCATCGTCGAATTCGCGAGGGGGCGGTGGGGGGCGGCGGTCGGGACCTGGACCCGGCCCGCGATCCCGTCGCGGGCCTCGGAGTCTTTCGTTTTGGATCAGCGTTTCGATATCGGTATCGAGGGCATGGGCGGACTCTTCGTCATCCAGGGCGCGAAAGGCTTCGGCGAGACGGATAAATTGGGGTGTGAGCCAGTGGTTCAAGTTCGATGGCAGCACGGCGGCCAGGGCACGGAGGTCTTTGAGACCAAGGCGAAGGATCGCCACCGCGTCTTCATGTCGGCCTCGCGATTCAAGCGACGTGGCGAGCCTCTCACGCAAGGAGGTCCGGGTTGCGACCAGGGTCGGGTTCAGGCCATCACCTGTTAATTTGATGGCACTTCGAAGTTGGGAATCCGCCTCGTCGATCCGTCCCGCGCGTTCGAAGAGCAATCCGCTGGCGGCGTCGATTCGAGCGAGGGTCGCGGTGTACTCGGGGGCGTCGGGCTTCGCGGCGGCGAGGGGTTGAATTCGAGAACGGACCAGTGAGAGCCTGCGCTGGGCCGTCGCGGAAGAGTCCGGCGTGGATGCCCCTTCGGCCGCGAGCGATTCGATCTCGGCGAGGTCGCGAAGCAGTTGATCGTCGCCGGGAGAGTCGATCAGGGCCGCGTCGAATAGCTCGCCTGCGCGGTGGAATGCCGTCGAGGCCTCTTCGTCATGGCCAAGCCGGCGCTGAAGATCGCCGACCCTGCGGTAGGCCTTGGCCGCCTCTCGTTTGAGGTGGGGATTGGTGTCGTTTTGCTCGGCGAATCTGTCGTAAAAGGTCAATACGGTTTGCAAGAGCGCCGCCTCCTTTTCCGAGCCGCCGCCACCACCAGGACCGCGTCCCTGACCGGGTTCGCCGGGCGGACGTCCCCGACCGGGACCGTCGCCACGCCCTTCAGGACCAGGCCCTTCCCTTCCGGGCCCTTGCGGTCCACCCCGACCTCGCCCCGGACCGCCTCTGCCGGCACCATCGCGACGAGGCGGTGGAGGATTGTCGTCCTCCTCCCCTGGAGGAGGCGGCGGACGGTCGTCGTCGCGGCCCCGAGGGGGCGGAGGCTGCGTGAAAGAACGGGGAGAGAGGGTGTCAAAGAGTCCCTCGAACGCTTCAAGCGACAGGACCACATTCTGCTCGGCTCTGGCGGTCGCTTTTTCAGCCTGATCTCGGCGAATGGATTCTCGATCAAGGGCTCCCGCGGCGACGACATAGGCACTCCATCCCACGACGGCGGCGAGCGACAGCGACAGGGCCGCGGTCACGCCCAGAGCGGCCAGAGCCGGCTTCCGTCGGCACCAACGCCACGCCCGCTCCACCGGCCCGGCGCGCTTGGCGAGGACCGGGCGATCTTCCAGGTAGAGGCGAAGGTCATCCGCCAACGCTCTCGCCGATTCATACCGATGACCGGGCTCTCTCGCGACGGCTTTGAGAATGATTGTTTCCAGGTCCCGATGGATCTTCGGGTCCTTTTTCCTCGGCCTTTCAAGCCGGCCCTCACTGACCTGCTTGATCAATTCCGAAGGACTCGACCCGCCGAATGCGGGCTCAAGCATGAGAAGTTCGTAAAGCGTCAAGCCCAGGCTATAGACATCACTTCGCGCGTCGACCTGTCCTTGAAATCGTTCTGGAGCCATATAACGAAGTGTGCCGGGAAGGTCGCCGCTCTCGGTCAGGGCGTCCCCTTCGCTGAACTTGGCGAGGCCGAAGTCGGAAACCCAGACAACGCCATCGCGATCCAGCAGTAAGTTCGATGGCTTCACGTCCCGATGCAATACACCTTGAGTATGGGCGTAAGCGAGGGCCTCAGCCGCCTGAAGACCGATCTCCGCGACCTTCTTCCACCGCT
>JAYVYS010000579.1:0-11646 GCA_043784005.1 Isosphaeraceae bacterium | reverse complement strand
ATCGTCGTAGAAACCGTTCCAGGTATCGTTCGGGGCGCGAAGCGAAAGATAGACGTATCCACCCGCCTCGGGATGATCTTGATAATATCGCTCGAACATACTCTTCCATTGACTATCGTTCACTTCTTTTGGAGCATTGCCGCCTCCGTGCATCGCGATCACAAGCGACCAGCCATCCTTGGGCTTCTCGCCAACATGTCTCCAGAGGTAAGGACTCGCACGATCGACCGTTTTGACGAGCTTCTCGTCGTACTCTTTGCGAAGTTCTTTGTGCGAGGGCGAATCCTTGTAGGTGTTCCATGCGAGTTCCTTGACCATCTCGTCGAAAGACACCACGGCGAGAAGCTTTTGGGCGACTTCGCTTTTCAAGGGATCGGTGCCGAACCGATCGGTGAGTAATGCGACGAGCGTCGCTTTCGTCTTCTCGGCATCGGGAGTGTCGAGATTCAACCGGACGACCGTGTCTTCGTCGACAGTGACCCTGCGGCAGGTCTCACGGCCATCAAGTTTGGCGACGACCAAGAACGCATGGCCCGCATGGACAGGTCCGGAGAGATGGAGATTGAGATCGGCTTGAGGTCCAAGGCTCTTGCCGGAAAGGAGCAACGCCCCCGTCGACTGGTCGAGAGCCGAAACTTCGGCGACGACCCGTTGTCCTCCCCGGAGGACCTCCACCATCAGTCGAGGCTTGGTCAGCGTCTTCGAGATTCCCGTGGTGTATCGATCGGATACGTTTTCACCATTCACCTTGGCCAACGAATTCCAAGCGAGCGGAAACAAGGCCCCCGTGCTCTTGTATGTCGCCGCCCAGATGGCATTTCGAGGTGCGTCCTTGATGGCTTTCGAGGCATCACCGACGAACCAGGCATGGTCGAGGCCATTGGGATCGGGCTCTGCCGCTCCAACGAAGTGCCAGCCCTGATCCCAGACCTCAACCCACGTGTGGTTGCCTCCCCGACCGGGCCAAGAAGCGATCCCCGCGACACGAGCCGGCACCCCCACCGCCCGACAGGCCTCGACGAGCATGATCGAGAGACCCGTGCAGGTCGCCATCCCTTGTGCAATCGATTCCTTGGAATTCTGATCGGTTCGGAGTCTACGGGTATTGTATGTAACTTTATAATTGTTGAACAACGTCTGATTGACACGATGGGCCGCTTCTCCGGGGGTCTTGCAGTCTTTCACGAGAGGAAGATATTTCGCGTGAAATTCGTCTCGTGACGACTCGCGAGGCTCGGTCAGGCTCACATGTGGTAGAACGGCGTCGAGAAAAATCTCGTCGGGAAGCTTCGATCCCCAGGTCATTTCACTGCGGGCGAGATAGGCGAGTCGAAGATTGGCGTTAAGTGTTTCCGGCGGGAGATGATTAAGATCCACAAGCGGAAGGTGAGTGATGAGATAGGCCATGCCGGGACGTTGGTCGGTCGGAACCTTCGCGAGCGTTTCCTCCCACTCCGCTCTTTTTTCCGGCGAACGCTTGAGCGATTCCTCCACCGCGGCGTCCCACCAGCGCGGCGAGGCGGCTTCATCCGAAACACCCAGAGCGCCAACGATCAGAAATAGTATCGCGAACATGATTCCTCCGGGATGAGAATCTTGGGCGTACCCATCGACCTCACATGATGCCCGTTCGGGCGAGCTTGTGGAAGACACGCTTTCGTCGTTTTGACGATCCCTTTGGAAATCAGTCCCGGCTTATCACTCGACGGTGGATTCCAAGCGAGGATGCGATTAATGTCGGTAATTGCTTCCCGTTGACGAACTCGGATTGATCGACTCGCCGCCGAATCAGAAAGGACAGGCTGTAATGTCGTACGCACTTGTCCCTTCCGACGACGGTAGCGAGGCCATTCGCGAGACCTCGGAGTACCGTCGCACGCATTACCGGGTTTACGACGAGAACGGCTTCCTCTCGACTTTTGGATTGGGTTTCCCCGAGAATGCGACCCTCGCTACGGTCTCGGCGCACCTCTGCGAAACGTTCGCAGGTACGGGTGGAACCGGTTACGATTCCAAAGATTTGGTTGTGATGCTCGGTGCGCGGATCGTGGCCGTCATCCGCAAGGGTGAAAACGGCATTCCGGTGGTGACCACGTTCGAGGCGGAATGATGTCGGATGTGACTTATCAACTTGAACCCGAACTTACACCCGACGAGTTCGTTGACCTACTGGTCAGGTCGACCCTCGCCGAGCGTCGCCCGGTTAACAATCCGGACGCGATCCGGCGCATGTTGCGCCATGCCGACGTGATTGTCACTGCCAGAGTTGATCATCACCTCGTCGGTATCTCGCGCGCGATCACGGACTTTAGTTTCTGCACCTATCTCTCCGACCTCGCCGTCGATACGGCATTCCAGAAGCACGGAATCGGCCGCGAACTGGTCCGCCTGACCCACGAAGCGGCAGGACAACAGACTACGCTGATCCTGCTCGCGGCCCCCGCGGCACGTTCCTATTACCCGCACATCGGGATGGAATCTCACGACTCCTGCTGGATCATTCCCCGGCAAAATCCATGACTGGGACGTTTTTTCGATTTCAGGATCGCGCCCCTGATCGAAAATCTATTCGTCGCCTTGTTGATGGGTTTTGCTGTCGTCGCGGCTCAGACGTCGGCGTTCGGGGATGACGCGAGTGATTTCATAAAGAAGGATCTCGAACGATTTCAGGGGACCTGGCAACTTTTATCGGCCGAGAGCAATGGCGAAAAAACCTCGGAAGATCGCGTCGATCAAATCCGGGTGAAAATCACAGGAAATAAGCATACGATCACCTTCGGGGATTAGGTGATCGTACACGATGTCCGCTTCGAGATCGATCCCGCCTCGACCCCGAAAAAGGTGACGGACACGCTGGAAAACGGCCCCGAGAAAGGCGAGCAGGTCTTCGGGATCTATCGACTGGAGGGCAATACCCTGACCGCATGCGCGGCCGCGATTGGCAAGGAGCGACCGGAAGGGTTCGTCTCCAAACCGGGAAGCGGACACACCCCGCAGGTCTTTCGTCGTGTCAAAGAATAAAGAACACAAATTGCGATTGATCCAATGCACAAAGTCGTTTTCAGGGTCACGAGTGTAAAAACGACAGATGTTTCCGACCTCAGATTTTACTCAAACGTCGACAATCATGATATCCAGGCCATCGGAGTCGCGAAGCAAGCGATCAATGACCGCCCCTCTCCAGATTCTGCTGTACCAAGGGCGCTGACTTCGGCCCATGACGATGAGTTTGATGCCGTATTCGCGGGCGAAGGCAAGGATCGTGCTGGCGACGTCTCGCCCTTTGAATTCCATGGGAATGCCACCGAGTTGTTTTGCCAGCTCAAAGTTCTTGTAGAGCTTGCGAAGCGTCGCGGCATCTGCGCGGTTCGCATCCTCGGAGGGAGTTTGAATATAGACTGCGTACCACGGGGCGCTGAGACGGTCGGCCAGACGAGAGGTTCGTCGCAAGAGCGCAGGGGCATTGGGGCTGAGACTGGAGAGGCCGACCATCACCCGATCGGTCGCGAAAACGGGGGCACGATCCGCTTCGGCGCGACGCGAACGATGGTCGATCAGATGTGCCAGCTCGGTGAGGGCCATCTCTCTGAGCCGGGTAAGGTTCGGGAGTGTAAAGAAGTTTTCCAGTGCCCGCGCGGCGCGTTCGGGAGGATAGACCTTTCCAGCTTTGAGCCGATCGAGAAGATCCTCGGCGGACACGTCGATATTCACAATCTGGTCGGCCTCGGCCAAGACGCGATCCGGCAGCCGTTCCTTCACCTTCACCGCCGTGACACGTTCCACCTCGTCGTATAGACTTTCCAAATGCTGAACATTGACTGTTGTGATGACGTGTATCCCCGCGCGTAACAACTCTTCGACGTCTTGGTAACGTTTCGAGTACCGACTTCCCGGGGCATTGGTATGCGCTAGCTCGTCGACGAGGCAGACGGTAGGTCTTCGCGCCAGGATGACATCGAGATCCATCTCATGAAGGGTCACGCCGCGATATTCAATAGCGCGAGTCGGTATGCATTCGAGCGATCCGATCTGCTGGGCGGTCTCAGCCCTACCGTGGGTTTCGACAAGCCCGATCGCGACGTCCACCCCTTGCTCTTTGAGCCTCTGCCCTTCGCGGAGCATCGCGTAGGTTTTGCCCACGCCCGCCGAGGAACCGAGATAGACCTTGAGCCTGCCTCGCTCCTGACGGCGGATCAGGTTCAGAAATTGCTCGGGGCTGGGGCGGTTATTGTCAACAGGCATGATGGGCGTTCTGGTTTTTTTGGTTGAGCGGAGCGGCGGACAAAGTCACGAACCCCGCGCATCAACGGACCTCAGTTGGCACGACGTGCCGGCGTGGAAGCGGCACCCGACTGGGCCTTCAATGCCCTGGTCGCGTTGCGAACATCTTCCCCCAACTGATTCAACGAGCCGGCGGTGATGCGCACACGTCCTTCGAGCACATCAACGGCCTCGGCAACAAGGCCGATTTTTCGCGTCGTTAAAAGTAATTCCGAGAGTTTCCGCTCGATCGCTTCCATTTGATCACGCGCATGCTTCTGTGCGTTCTCGGAGCCTCTCATCGCCTCAATTCGTTCACCGAATGGCTGTACCTGTTTGGCCATCATCACGACCTGCGCGCGGATCGCCGCAACTTCCTCGGCGAACGGAGACTTCGATACGGCCTGATCGACAACGACCTGATTAGCCGTCGAGCCGGGGATGACTGTCGTCTTGGCTGTGAGACTCAGCTCCGTTGGTTCCATCGGTGCAATACGTTTTTCGCCGTCCAGTTCGAGATTCAGCTTGAGGACGTTCACACGGGCGGGGGCCCCGATGATCGTACCGGAGCGCTCCGTGCTCCGTTCGATCAAGGCACGAACCTGTTGCGCGGACATTTTTCGGGCGAGTGCGACACGAGCGACCTGGTAGAAAGCCCCCTCGGGTGTGATGTGGGGGTCCATCCCTGCTCCTGATGCCATGACGAGATCCACGGGTACGGGGTTGTCGGCGGTACTCTTCAGCGCATCCGCCCGTTCGACGATCTTTTTGCGAAGGTCGGGGTTCTTCGTACCTAGATTCGAGCCACCTGTGGCGTCGGCCTTATAATCAACGGCGGATGGACGAGGTTGAAAATATTTCTCTGATGCGAATGGCTGAGCGATCAGTTCCGAGCCGATCACAACGCCTTCACTGTTGCGAATCAGGCTCCCTTCCGCCTCGTGAGGGAAAGCCGCCCTTCCCAACGCCCAGACCGCCGCGGGATAAAAGATGGCGCAGACGACGAAGGTCACGACGCAGGCCATAACCGCATGAACCGATTCGCGAATCATCACATTTTCTCCCAAAAGTCGTTTACGGCCGGCTCAGACAATCCCGACTAAAGCCAGGAGCGGGTCGATGGCCAGATCGATGAGCTTGATCCCGATGAAGGGAGCGATCACTCCTCCAAGTCCGTAATGGAGCAAGTTTCTTCTCAAAAGCGCCGAGGCCCCGACCGGACGATAGGTCACTCCTTTGAGCGCGATAGGAATCAGCAACGGAATAATGATCGCGTTGAAGATGACCGCCGCGAGAATCGCAGAGTATGCCCCCCCACGAGTCGCGAGTCCCATGATGTCGAGCGATCTCAGGTTTTCGAGAGCTTTGACCTCGATAAACATGGCGGGGATCACGGCGAAATACTTGGCCAGGTCGTTGGCGATCGAGAAGGTCGTCAACGCTCCACGTGTCATCAACAATTGCTTTCCAATTTCGACGACCTCAATGAGCTTTGTCGGATCGCTGTCCAGGTCGACCATATTGCCGGCCTCTTTGGCCGCCTGAGTGCCGGAGTTCATGGCGACCCCGATATCCGCCTGCGCGAGCGCGGGGGCGTCGTTTGTGCCGTCTCCCATCATGGCGACGAGCTTCCCCTCAGCCTGCTCCTTACGGATGTAGCCCAGCTTTGCCTCGGGAGTGGCTTGGGCGATATAGTCGTCCACGCCCGCCTGCTTGGCGATCGCTCGAGCGGTTAACGGATTGTCTCCCGTCACCATCACCACCCTCAGACCCATCTGACGGAGGCGGGCGAATCGGTCGCGAATCCCAGGCTTGAGAATATCTTCAAGCTTGATCACGCCAACGAGCCGATCGTCCTCCGCGACTGAGAGCGGCGTCATCCCGCCCGATGCGATCGCGTCGACAGTGGTCTGATATCCCTCGGGGACGATTCCTCCCATGTCTTGAACATATTTGGCGACGGTATCGGGTGCTCCTTTCCTAAACCGGGCTCCTCCGGGGAGATTGATGCCGCTCATCCGGGTTTGCGCGGTGAACGCGACAAACGTCGACCCTGAGGGCACCTCGTCCCCCACCGCCGCCTGCTGTCGGGCAAGCTCGAGAATGCTCTTTCCTTCGGGGGTCGAGTCGGCCATCGAAGCAAGCCCGGCGACACGGGCGACGTCACGTGCGGAAGCGCCACCGAGCGGCACGAATTGAGTCGCCTTGCGGTTGCCGATGGTAATTGTGCCGGTTTTGTCCAGCAAAAGCGTGTCGATGTCTCCGGCAAGCTCGACCGCCTTTCCACTCTTCGCGATGATATTGGCCATCAAGGCTCGGTTCATCCCGGCAATACCAATCGCCGCAAGCAACGCGCCGATGGTGGTGGGGATCAGGCAAACCAGCAAGGCGATGAGCGTCGGAATGTCAAGCGTAAGGTCAAAGTAACGGGCCATCGGATAAAGCGTCGCCGTCACGATCAGGAAGATCATAGAGAATGCGGCGAGCACGATGGTGAGTGCGATCTCGTTCGGGGTCTTCTGGCGGCTTGCTCCTTCCACCAGGGCGATCATACGGTCGAGGAAGCTCTCCCCCGGCTCCGCCGTGACTTGCAAGACGATCCGGTCGGACAGAACGCGCGTACCTCCCGTAACGCCCGAGTGGTCACCCCCCGCCTCGCGAATCACCGGCGCGCTTTCCCCGGTGATCGCGGATTCGTCGACGGAGGCGACCCCCTCCACGACCTCTCCATCCGTCGGAATCACTTGTCCCGCCTCGACGGCGACATAGTCGCCAGCGCGGAGTGCTGTCGATGAGACGATGCGACCCTCTGACGATCCCAGTCGATCCAGACGGAAAGCGGGTGTGTCTTGTCGGGTCGCCCGAAGGCTATCGGCCTGAGCTTTGCCGCGGGCTTCGGCCAGTGCCTCGGCGAAATTCGCGAACAACACCGTGAGGAGCAACAACGCCGCAAGCGTGGCCTGATAGACGATCAAGCCCAGCGCGGCGTGATTTACGATCGACTGAATGGTGACGATCGCCGTCAAGATCGTGCCGACCTCGACAAGGAACATAACGGGGTTTCGCATCATGACGCGAGGGTTGAGCATCACAAACGATCGCCAAACCGCCATTCTAACTGTCTGCGGCTCGAAGATGCTCAACTGACGCGCTTCCCGGCGTTGAAGTTTCATGTCTCTTGCGTCGGTTGCCTCCCGCATTGGAAGCTCGACTTCGGTATCGAGAATCATGGAAATCGTTCCTGACGAACGTAGATCGGTATGTCTGAAATTGCGACAGAGCTACAGTTTTATCGATCAGGGTGTGATCACGGCCAATTGGTCGGCCACCGGCCCAAGCACAACGGCAGGCATGAACGATAGAGCACCGACAAGCAGCACAGTACCGAAAAGCATCCCCGCGAAAGTCATCGTGTCGGTACGGAGCGTGCCGGTTGTCTCGGGCACTCGCTTCTTCTTGGCAAGGAACCCAGCGACGGCGAGCGGCAAGATAAGCGCGGGGAATCGACCGAGGAGCAAGACGCAACCGGTGGCGATGTTCCACGCCGGGTTGTTGTCTCCCAGCCCCTCGAATCCCGAACCGTTGTTCGCCGCGGCCGAGGAAAACTCGTAGAGAATCTCGCTGAAACCGTGTGGCCCGGGGTTCGCCACGGTTTTGGCCCCCCACTCCGTCGCCGCGAAGAGGCCCGTCCCCACGCAAATCAACAGCGGGTGGATCAGCAAGGCGATCATGGCGAGCTTGACTTCTTTGGACTCAACCTTTTTGCCCAGATACTCGGGCGTCCGGCCGACCATCAAGCCCGCGAGAAACACGGCCACGATCACGTACATCAGCATGTTTTCAAAACCCGCGCCGATGCCGCTGAAAACCACATTGAGCATCATCATCGTGAGCGGAACCATGCCGGCGATGGGGTTAAGGCTATCGTGCATGTTGTTGACGGAACCGTTCGAGGTGGCTGTGGTCATCGCCGCCCAGGTCGCGGAGGCAACCGGGCCGATCCGCACTTCCTTCCCCTCCAGATTCGGTCCCACGGCCACGGGTAACCCGACCGTCGCAGCGTTCGGTTCGACTTCAGCACGAATGGCGACCACCGCTCCGACGATCAAAAACGTGAGCATTACGCCGAAAATCACCATCGCGTGTCTGGAATTTTTAAGCATATATCCGGCCATCACGATGGAGGCCATCGGCAACACCACGATGGAAATCACCGCGAGCAAGTTGCTCCAGGGGTTTGGGTTCTCGAACGGGTGCGCGCTGTTGGGGCCGAAGAATCCACCGCCGTTCGTCCCCGCCTGCTTGATGGCAACCAGCGCGGCGACCGGCCCTCGTGCGATTGTCTGAGTTTCAAACTTGGTCGCCCCTCCGTCCAGGGTCTTCGCGGCAACGGCAGGTTCGAACGTCATGGGAACGCCGGACGCCACCAACAGCAATGCGATCACGAGGGCGACCGGAACGAGAACGAAGACCACACCTCGCATCAAGTCGAAGTAAAAGTCTCCCATATCTTTATCACCGCGCAACCCGCGAAGCGTCGCGAGCATGACCGCCAGCCCTGCGGCGGGTGTGACGAACATAAGCCAGACGATACACGCCATCTGGCTGAAGTAGGAGAGATGCTGCTCTCCCGAGTAGTGTTGAAGGTTCGTATTCGTCACGAATGAGCAAACCGTATTGAACACGACGGCCGTATCCGCACCCGGATGATCGGTTCCCGCCGCGTCCTTATAACCGAGTGCCCCGAGCGAATTCTTCCCGTCCGGGTTCAGCGGAAAGTGCTGCTGAGTGTAAAGCAGCCCGAACGTGATGATAAATAAGACCGTGTTGAACACCAGGAACGAGACAGCGTATTGTCGCCAGTTCATTCGCGCAGGCTCACGAAGGCCGAGAAGGCGGCAGAGGAATGCCGGTACGGCATCAAGACCTTTACCGGTCGAGCCTTCAGGACGATCGAGCGAGCGGTACATCGACCACCCCAGAGGAAATGACGCCGCGATCGGCAGCGCGAACGCCCAAAAGGGGTGCAACCAGGCAGTGGACAGATCCACGACGGAATCTCCGTTGGGTCAAAAATGCTCGGGCCGGATCATGGCGTACCCAAGGTAGATCAGGGCGGCCACGGCCAGAATCGCAGTGAGGTAGAGCACGCGAAAAACTCCTCTTTTCGGAAGCGCTAGAGCCTGTCGCATGCGGCGACGAGGCCGAAAAAGAATCCGAAGATCAACAGGCCAAGGGCGAAAGTCGCGAAGGACACCGTCAAGCTCCTTTGAAAACTGTGCATGCGTGAAGATGACTCGATCGTTCGTCGTGGCAGTCAACGAGTCGTCTCGCACCGCATGCATCACACCCAGAACGTCCGGCGGTTTGGCCGGTTCGGGCTGCCGTTAGATCGCCGCGAGATCTGGTTGAGGAGATTCTGAGAAAGTTGGATGATGCCCGCGATTGCCAGCATGCTCAGACAAAACGCGAGGGAACCGAAGACGAGCAGTTGCATTGACATGTGGTATGTCATGGAATCTCAAGCCTTATCTGCCCGAAATGAATTGTGACGTTTCTGAATGGAATCGCTTGAATCTCTCAGCTTTCGCCTGTGTCGACAGGAACGGTGCTTGAGCCGAAAGTAAAGCGTTCGTAGTAACGGGTCATGTTGTGTTTTGCCGGCTCGTAGTGTCGATCGGCCTTCAAGGCTGCCTTGTACTCTCGGTACGAAGCATCGTGATCGTTGCGGAGTTCATGAAGAACGCCTTTCAAGTTGTGAGCCTCGGCGGAAAGCGTTTCGAGAGCCAGGGCTTGCTTGAGATAGACTTCCGCTTCGTCAAATGAGAGTCGATTCAATGCAAACTTCGCGTTCATCAGGTTCTTCTTGAACTAAGAAGACGCGGTGACATGTTCGAGTGTTTGACTCTTTTCAGAAGCATCGAGAGTCGGGGAATTCCGATGGATCACTTCCGCCACGACTTGCCGAAGGATGGTGGGGCTCAGCGGCTTGGCGATAAAATCAATCGCGCCAAGCTTCATGGCTTGAACGGCATCGGGCACTGTTGCATAGGCGGTAATGATCACGACGGGAGTGTCGTTTCCGGCTTCTCTAAGTCGCTGAAGTATGGTGATTCCGCCCTCGCCAGGCATCTGAAGATCCAATAGGATGAGGTCGAATGTGTCGGCTCGCAGGATGTCGAGCGCGGACGAACCACAATCCGCGGACGCCGTTTCGTAGCCTTCCGCTTTGAGCGTCGTTCGGAAAACGAGCCGGACATTCGGCTCGTCGTCGACGATCAAGATCTTGGAGTTCGCGTTCATGTTGTCCCTTCCAAACTCGATTTCGACACCTGAGCTTCAGGACTTACCGGAAATTCGAAGAAGAACGTCGTTCCGTCCCCTACCTGACTCGTGACGTCGATCGTTCCTCCGTGGGCGACCACAATTTCCTTGGCGATGGCCAACCCCAGCCCCGCGCCGGATTTTGATCGCGAATTTGGTGCCTGATAGAAACGATCAAAGACATGAGAAAGATGCTGAGAAGCAATACCTTCGCCCGTATCTTTCAGGGAAAAGCGTACGTTTCCGTTCATCAATTCCGCCGAGAGCGTCACCTCGTCCCCTTTATCACTATGAGCCAGTGCGTTGCCGATCAAGTTGCCGAAGACATGGCCGAGACGTTCCGAATTCGCCAGAATGGGAGGCAATCCAAATGCGACATTCCCATTCAATTTAACCCCGACGTCTTCGGCGTTGGATTCAAAGAGTCGGATTGCCTCGGAAATCAGATCCGCGGGTGCGACGGGAGTCAGATCGAGAGCCACGCGCCCCTGTTCGATCCGGGTCAGGTCGAGCAAATCATTTACGATTGTCAGTAGCCGGTCGGAATCCTGCCTCGCGCTGAGAAGTAGCTCGGTCTGCTTGGCGTTGAGCGGACCCACAACCTCTTCCAATAAAAGATGAATCACCATTTGTAAACCCGTCATTGGTGTTTTTAGTTCGTGGCTGACGGTGGAAACCATGTCGCTTTTGAGCTGATCGACGAGACGAAACTTCGTCACATCCGAAAGTACGACCGCAGCCCCAAGGGTTCCGTCATGATCGCCCCGAATTGAGAGGACTCGAGGTAGAAAGAACCGTTCCTGACCGTTATCACGAAAGCAAAGGGCGTTCTCCAGCGAAGTCGGTAAATAGTCGGCGCGACCTGCAAGCACCTCTCTGAGAGGTTCCTTGATCTGTTGGGGAGGGGTCCATGGGACAGCAACGTCACTCATGGGAACGACGCCGAGAATGCGCCTCGCCGCCGGGTTCGCGCGTTCTACCGCGCCGAGTGGATCGACCACCACGACGGGGTCTGGGATGGAATCAATGGTTGCCTGCGCCGTCTTTTGAGCACGGACAAGT
>JAYVYS010000578.1:0-2939 GCA_043784005.1 Isosphaeraceae bacterium | reverse complement strand
GGGGACATAACCGCCCACGGAGGTGGGCGAAGACGGGGGTGCCGAGCAGCCCACGGGGCGAGTTGCTCGGCCGGTTTTGCCTGCGGACAAACCGAAGGCGGAGCGTGGTTAAAAAGAAGCGATGATCGGGACGCCAACAACGCCGAATGGCGCACCGCGGCCGATCACGATCCCGCCTTCAGGAGCGGAGGCGATGGGTTACCGATGATCGACCCCGCAGGTCGGGTCTCGCTGGACCCTTGGCATCACGCCCGTCTCTTCCCTGCCAAGACGGGATCCCCGTGCCGGTACTCGCCCTGGGAACCGTTCGCGTCCTGACTTGCCAATCAGGCGGAGGATTTGTCCAGACAACCCGACCTCTCTCGGGCTGGAGGAACGACACCGAGAAAGGAATTGGGGTATCCACATTATTATAACGCATTAATTCGAGTATTTTAGGTGCGGGCTTGAGAAACGCTGACTCTATCGGATTGCAGGTATTGACCCGTCGGGACGAGCACAAAGGATCGAACGACGCGAGAAATAGGCCTGAATCAAGGTGTCGCTCCTGGATACAGCAAATCCTCGACATCTCAGTCCCAGGCAGCCAATAATCACACAAACCACTATTGCCATAAGGTTTATGTCCCAGGCGAGGTTTTGCCCCGAACCGATACCTGCAATCCGATAGAGTCAGCAAATTCGAATGAGCTCTGTGGCAATTTAAGTGGAACCAGTTAGTTCTACTGTTTCCCTTACAGCCTCAACTCGTTCTTCAGTCTCGGCAAGATCTTACGAGAACGATGATGATAAAATCGAGCAGACTCGTTGCGTTTCAACCAACGCGTGCTGCGGCACCTTTGAACCAACGGATGGTTGACGTCGAGACGCTCCTCCTCGATCGCACTGGCGATCAGTTGCCTCAGTTGCGGACTGGTCAGCGCAGGGGTCTGGATTTTTTCCCCGCCGCGTCTCCTGGGTGAGGAACCACGCGGCAAGAAGGGCCAGGGTTTGATGATGATGCCAGGCGGTCCAACCCCTCACCTGATAGTTCCCCAACCCGGATTCGCCCTTGGCTCGACGCAGACAGTCTTCGACCCGATGCTCCGCCTTGGCCACGCGGGCGAATTCCTTCAGCGGCACCTCTGTATCGGCGTTTGAAAGATAGTAGTCATGCTTGTACGTGCCGTCCGATTGAAGCTCTCGCGTGATGAACAGCACCTCCTCCAGACCCGTTCCACCCGTGGGCGTTCGCGCTTGCACGCGACACTTCACGACCTCCACCGTCAGCGGCCCTTTTTCGCCGTCCCGAACCGCGATCGTCGTCCAGGCGGTCTCCGGTTGAAGACCACACCAACGATCCACCCGCACGAATGGGTTCTTGCGATGCCTGCCGCGCCCCGAGTATTCCGGCGATGGCGCATCGATGTCGCGGACCAAGGTGTTCGAGGGGACAGCCAACAGATACCGTTGGCCGCGGCCCCTCAATTTCAGGCGGAAATCCATGGGGCGGCCCATCTCGTCGTCGCCTGTCACCCAGGCGTGCGGCAACAACGCGCCGTCTTCGTCCAGCATCTCCAACGCCAGTTCGTGGCGAGTGCGGAACTTGATTTCCTTGGGGATCCCGGCCGCTTTACAGCGAGAACGGTCTTTCGTCCATTCATCGGGAAGGTAAAGACGCATGTTAACAATGGCATGTTCATTTCGAGATACGTACGCCATGTAAACGCGGTGGTGTCTTAACGCCGTTGAACGCTCGGCATCGTGATCCACTCGCGCATCGTCCAGACGTGATCGGCCAGGCCTGCGGCCATTGCCGGTGTTCTTTGCCGTAAGCGTCCTTCGTCGCCGCGTTCGCTTAGCGTTCGCACAGGCCAGCAGAAATTATAGCTATACATCGTGAAGTAGGTCATTGCCTCGTGGACACGCCAGTCCTTACTGAATGTGTAGGTCTTGCGCACCTTCCGGGCATTGTGGTGCCGGTCCGTGGCGTTCTGCCGCTCCAGGAACGATGTGTTGATCCTGTGACTCGCCTTCGACTTCGCCAACGCCGCCTGCACCGCAGCCATCGTGCCGAAGATCACGCGGGTTACGATCGCGACCACTCGGCCTTTCTCGCGTCGCTTCTCGACCGTGGCATAATTCAACTCCGGCGGCGGGATCTTCACGGGCACCATCTGGCGAGCCGCTTGGCCGCTCGGCGTGATCGTCGACTCGACGCCGTAGGCATCCCGAATCGCCGACTCGTAGGCTGGGTAGGCGTCGCTGGTCATCAGGTCCATCACACGCCCCCCGGTCCGATCCTGGACCTCGGCGACCACAGCCTCGACGTTCTCGATGTCCCGCGCCCCGGGCACCACGGCGAGGATCAGCCGGCTCTCGGCGTCGATGGCCACATGGTCCCACCAGTCCCCGTGGTGATCGTCGGCGGGATCATCGGGGTCGCAGTTCTCCTGCTTTTTGTAGACGAACGACCACTTCTCGTCGAACTGGACCTCACGGGTGTTCGGGGGGGAAAGCCACCAACTCGTCATGGAGTTGGCGGGCGTGGTCGCCGGTCAACCGGGAGTAGCGGACCACCGTGTTGCGGTTCACCTTCACGAGCCTCGCGGTGGCGCGGACACCATTCCGCTCGGTCAGGTGCTCGAAGATCGACAGCGCCTTCTCCTCGCTCAGTTGGGAGCGGAACAGGGGCGTCCCCTTACGCTCGGAGAAGCGGGCCTTGCAGATGCGGCAGTAGAGCATCCGACGTTGCATATCCTTGCCGTAGCGGGCACAAACCGTCAGGTTCTGTGCTCCGCGCCGACCATAATCGGGGCAGAGAGCGTTCTGGCAACAGAACCGTGACAGATCCTCCTTCATGGCGACACCTCCGTGATCCCTGCGGCGGATGGGCTGGCTCAACTCAGTCAGTAGAGCCATTGATACCAAAGACTTACCCCGTTCAGCAACCGTAAGAC
>JAYVYS010000577.1:0-3914 GCA_043784005.1 Isosphaeraceae bacterium | reverse complement strand
TGGTCCGAGGAAACCTGGTCGAACACGGCGCGTAGGTCGCCGCCGTCGAGAAGTTCCAGGTCGTCGAATTCAACGAGGTCAGACAAGGATCGCCTCCTGCCCGTTCGGGTCGGGTAGAGTGATTCGGCCGTGGTCATGGAGACGTCGAAGTCGCTCGGCGATGTCGGCCTGGGCGGCTTCGGCGTCACTGAGGCGGAACGGGCCGAGGTGGGCGACGGTCTGGGCCAGAGCTTCGGCCGATTCGACCGAGAGCGCTCCCAATACCTTCCCCCGCAACGGCCGGGCGGCACCTGCCAGGGCCAAGGCCCAGGCCGGTGCGTCCTCGTCGTGGTACGCCTCCCGAATGTCTGTATCGTCCATTTTGACGAGATCTTCGAAGACAAATCGAAGTCTTCTCAATCCCAAGCCGTAAAATTCCTCAAGAACGGCTTGTTGCTCGGCCGGAGCAACCCTTTCGAGCCGCGCGATCTCCAAAGTCACCGCCTCCACCGCCGCGCGATCAAGCTGCGCGAGGAGTTGCGAGGCGAGCGGCTGTTCCAGCGAGACCAGCAAGATCGCCGCTTTTCGTAACGGCGTGCCATCGCCGCCGGGCGCATCGTCGTCGGCAAGACCGGCAAGGTCGAGCACCGTGTTTGCCAGGCGAGGAGACGGGGTATCCAGTCGCGTCATGCGATCGGTTCTCCTTGTCCTTGTCCATGCCCCGTCCAGCGGTGGAGCACGCTTGCGGCGGCTTCGGGATTGAGTCGGATCAGCTCGCGAACCCGCTCACTGGGTCCAGGCCCCGCGCCGGGGTCAGAGGGCTCGTCGATCTTGTAGACGCGACCACGATCGGAGGTCACGGTCAACGGGCGGGGCGACGGCCTTCTTCCAGCGAACGCACGAAACGCCAGAAATGTCAGTGTGGCCGAGGCCGCCGCGGCGATTCCCGAGGGAATCCACCACGACACCCCTCGCCTTCCGTCCGTCGCGACCGAAGCGACCATTGGCGGGGGCAAGTCTTCGGGAATGATGCTCACCGCGACCGGCTCTTCGAGTTGACCGGGCGAAACAACGTGACGAACGGCCGTGATGATCAGCTTCTCGGTTCGCTCGACCAGTGGCTGATAATCTTCGAGCGACGGGTCTTTGTCGTGTACTGCCCGCACGTAATAGCCTCGCGGCACTTTCACCCAGACGCGTGCCTTCGGCGGCACCGGCTCGGGCGAAGGAGCGAGCGGGGGAAGTACAACCATAGGCGCGGGGGCCGGGGAAACGAGCGGCGGCGGTGAAGCATCAAGGAATTCAAGGGGTTGGTTCGCGCTCATCGAGAGCGCGGGTAAAGGCACGTCAAGGGCCTCGACGGCGGGCTCGGACTTCTTGGCTCTGGGCAACGGGGGCAACGGCGTCGGTGGCGGGATCACGGGACCGGGGACGAGTTTGACGGAGACTTCGACTCCCTTGATCGAATCGAGCTTATCGATGATCTCCTGACGAAGCTCTTCCTCGCGCGCCTTTGTGTGAGCCTGAGCCCCCACAGCCGGGTTGCGGGCGTCAAGGTAGCTGCGTCCGGTGGTATCGAAGACCGTCACGGCGTCTCGCTTGATCTCGGGCTCGGCACCGGCGATGCATGCTTGAATCTTCTCGACGGTCGTGCTGCTGAGTTCGTGGTCGTTCTCGGTCTCGACAAAGACGAACGCCGAGGAATTGTTCGCGATCCGAGCCCCACCGCGAACGACCGGCCTGTGAACTTTCACCACGGCGGACACGATGCCGGGAAGACGCCTGAGAAGCTCTTCGAGAAACTCATTCCGCGCCTGAACTTGACGCTGCTCATTAACCCAGATCGAATCAAAAGGGTTTGAGGCGAGCGAACCCTTACGGATATCGCCGATCCGTTTCGGTCCGACGTCGAGCTTGGCAAGGGCGTCGTTGGCCTCGGTCGTTTGATCGGCGGCGACCTCGACACGATTGTGGAGGTCGACGCGGTATTCGACGTGCTTGACGTCGAGAGCGCGGGTGACCGCGATCAAGTCGTCGTACGAAAATTTTCTGCCCGAGCGAAGTAAGACATAAGAGCCCGACGAAGCGGGAAGCGCGGTCGCCGCCAGATAGACCAGGGCGATGAGCGCGGCAAGTGTGGCCACACCGATCGACCACTGAAGTGTCGCGGGGCGAGCGGCGAACCGGCGACGGGCGCGCTGGAATTCGGCCCGGACTTTGGCGACGGTCCCGGCGGTTGTGGACGTCAAACGAGACGTAGACGTTGGTTTATCGGTCCGCATCGACTCTGACTCTCCTCCGGGCATCCGTTCCCAGGTCGGCGACCGGCGCGGGTTGAACGGAATTCAACCTGGCCCGATTGCGAGACGAGAGCTTGAAAGTCGCGGAGCGGTCGGTCGGGGATGGCCCGCTGTGGACCCTTCCATGGGTACCACGCAGCCCGCCGCATCCTGACATCGCAGAGTTAGCCACAATCCTCAACTTTTGTCAACGCCGGGGATTGCTCGGAGAAAAATGCCGGTAAAGGATGGCGAATCCTCTCGTCCCGAATCTCGACATTCGCGCGCGACAAAAAAACCCCCGCACCGAAGTGCGAGGGTTTTGTTCGGTTCCGCGAAACCTGGAAAGGTCTCAGTTGCCCGAGGGGGTCGAGAACAGCAAGCCGCTGGTCGACGCCCGGGGGGCCGGAGGAGCCGGGGGAACGGACGGGGCCGGAGGAGCCGGGGTGGTCGAATCCACCGCGGGGGCCGGCGGGGCTTCGTCGCCCATCATCGGGGCGGGGGCGGCGGCGGCAATCTGTCCGCTGCTCACCTGACCGCTACCGTAGGTCCCGAAGGCCTGAGGAGCGGCCATCGCGCCCTGGGGGCTGGGCATGCCCTGACCCGAGGGGTAAACGCCGCAGGTCTCACAGGTCGGCGAGGCGCAGGTGCCCTTGTGGTGCCAAACCCGCTTTTTCTTCAAGACCCACTCGTAGGTGTAGACGGCGGGCTTGGGCTTGAGTTTGCAGCAAAGGTCCTTGAACCCGCAGCTCAGGCCGCTCATTTTGTCGTGGAGGCCGCAATTCAACTTGTTGCCCATCCCGTGAAGGTTGGCCAGCAAATTGCACTTCTTGGCACCGCACTCACCCACACAGCTCGGGCCGCAATCGCCCTGGGGCGAAGGAGCCACCATGGCTTGCGGGCTAACCATGGGACCCTGAGGGGAGGCCATGGTATCGTGGTGGAACAGTCCGCCCGCATTGCTCGCGCTGCACATACCCAGGGCGAGGGCGAGGCTCAGGCTGAACGTCAGTGGCTTCAACATGGGAGACTCATCTCCTTGGCAAACGATCGGTTCAGGCGACACGACTGGCCGGCCAGCCGCTCGGCCTTGAAACGTTGATTTCTATGCTATCGACATCCTTGAGGGGCAAGCCTTCCCGAGAACTCGAGGCCTTGCGGCCCAATCCCCTTAAAGACGCCACCCGTTCGGTGCTCCCTAGTCCTCGCTTCGGCGTCACCTCAGCGAGCCAACCTTTCTATCGTCAACCCCGGGGCCTGCCTTGAACACGCTTCGTGTTTTGTGCCAACGAGTTACGTCATCGCACATTAACGATCGTCCCGATCATGCGGCCTCCGTAATCTGGCGAAGAAACTCCGACGAACTAATCCGAGCAATCCTCGCGACCGGCAACCGCCCACGGTAATAAGCCGCGAAGATTCGCTAATCGTTTGAGTCGCGATGGGGCGTTCCGGGTAATAAAAAAGGTTCATCCGACTAAAGCGTATTTGGCCTCATGGATCACCAGGATCTTCAGTTTGAAGAACTCTTGGTCGCGGAACCCGTAGGCTTGCCGCTTCATTGTCTTGATCTTGTTGTTCGTCCCCTCCACGGGACCGGTGCTGATCGGGTCGTCGTCGTCGGCCAGCAAGCCCGGACGGCGGCTCTCCAGCGTC
>JAYVYS010000576.1:0-5026 GCA_043784005.1 Isosphaeraceae bacterium | reverse complement strand
CGATCGCGAATCCTGCCCCGGACAGGCCAACTGCATCGACCGCGCGCACGTGCGCAGCAGACCGGGACAAGCCGGCGACACCGACGACGAGTAGATTCTTTCCAATGAACTTCTACGCAAGATGCGGAGAAGTTTTCGAAGCGTAAACGCAAATTATGCTGCCAGTTGCGGCCAGGAGCAACAATACAGTTGCACGGCCATGCCGAGCAATTGTCGGCCGCGTTCGGTGACTCGCCAGCGTCGGGTTCGCGGGATCTTCGCCACCAAATGACGCACGTGCAAGCGTTTCAACAATCGCCCTACCACAGCGCTGGTTCGGCGTTTCTCAGCGACCTTTTTTGGCATCCCGAACAATGGCTCGCGGATGTCGGCGTTGCGAAAGCCGCGCGCGATGTGGTCTCCGTCGAGGATCGCTCTGAAGAGTCGCACGTCGTCGCGCCGCGCGGGATTGAAGCCGGCGTGACTGCGGCCTTCGACAACCTTGGGTTCGGTGAGTTGACGCAACTCCGGGTAGGCCGGCGTCGGGTCGTCCACCACCGCCAACGCGTCCAGGTAGCGGCGGTTGCAGGCCAACGCCTGCTCTTGGTAGTCGGCCAAGGAATCCACGCTCTTGGTCATGGGATAGTAGCCGGCCGTGGATGTGCCGTCGCGATGCCGGCGGGTGCGATAGACCCAGAACTCCTTCGGGCTGTTGATGACCGTTTCGACCCGAAGGATCACGCCGAACTTGTCGTACATCTTCAACCAGTTGCTCTTCATGCGGTGCTTGATGCGAGTGCCGAACCAGCGCTCGCTTTCGTAGTGGGTGTGGACTTCGCCGTCGAAGCGGCGGTCCCACTTGCGGCCGAGGAAACTGAGGATGTCCTTGGGGGTGAAGGTGCGCAGGGCGTAATCCAGGAGTGCGCGGTACAAGCCGGCCAAGGCCGCGCGACTTTGGAACAGCAAGTCGGTGGCGTACTCGGCCTGATCGACGACCCAATTCACGGTGTAGCCGTGAAGCAGTTCGCGGAGCAAGGGATTCACCTGCCGCGCCCAGCGGTCGAGGATTTTCGGCCAGTTGAGCTTGGCGAACCGGTCGGCGATGCGTTGTGTCTGGTCGGGGTCGTCGAGTTGAGTGAACGCATTATGCTGCTGCACGAAGCCCAACTTCTTCTGGACCATCTGCTGGGCGAGCCATTCGTGGCCGTTGACGTAGACCTGGACGGTGAACGGCAGCCAGGTCTGCAAGCGGACGTGGATCAAACCGAACTGGGGATCGAGGAAGTAGTAATAGAGAACGCGTTGTTGACGGTTTCGGCTGACGAACTCGGGCCGCTTCGGTCCGTGAACGAGTGCGAACGAGGGACAGGTTTCTTGGGTACAAAGGATGCCGACAAGTCCCTTGGAGATCCCTTGGTCGCGGATCAGGTCGTGGGCCCACTCGTCCTTGCGGAACTGACCGGTGCGATAGAGGTAGGTGCGGTCGTCTTTCCGAGCCCATTCTTGGGCATGCTCGACGAGGCGGTCGGAGTATTGGGGTGCCAGGGTTTTCATAAAGTCGGAGCGGCGAACGTTGAGAACGCGATCGACGAAGTATTCCAGTTCGCAGGGAGCCGCCAGGGCGAGATGGCCCTTGAAGATGACGCGGTCGAAACAGGAGAGCACGGCGACGATTAAACGGGTAAACTTGGAGACGAAGCGCGACAGCGTCTTCATGGCGTTCTCCTTTGGAAAGAGCTCGTGCAAACCCTATTCTGACCGGAGAACGCCGTATTTTCCTCATCCTATTTGGTTGCGGCTCTGCCGCGTTGGGGCTCGCTACGAAATAAGTGTAGCGAATCTCGGGTCCGGCATTATGCTGTAGGGCATGGTTGATGATCCCGAGGTCAGAGCCCGATTCGACATGCTCGCTCCGTTGCTCAATGAACGGACGCGGTGTCTTACCGCCGCAGCCGAGGCAGCCGCTATCGGTCGTGGGGGCATGGCCAGGGTCGCCCGGGCCACGGGGGTCTCGCGACGTGCGATCGCCTCTGGCCTGGCCCAACTGAAGATCCCCGACGAATTGAGCGACGGCCGAATCCGGCGGCCTGGAGGCGGTCGCAAGAGGACCGTGGAGACCGACGCCACACTCCGCGCCGATTTGGAACGATTGATCGACCCGGTGACCCGAGGAGACCCGGAGTCGCCCCTGAGGTGGACGTGCAAGAGTATCCGCAAGCTGGCCGCGGAACTCAAGCGGGTCGGGCACGCCACCAGTCATCGCATGGTCGCCGAGTTGTTGCGCGATGCGGGGTACAGCCTCCAGGCCAACCGCAAGACGATCGAGGGCAAGGGCCACCCCGACCGTAATGCCCAATTCGAGCACATCAACCGCAACGTCCGGGCCGCGCTGAGGGCCGGAGACCCGGTCATCTCAGTGGATGCCAAGAAGAAGGAACTGGTCGGTGACTTCAAGAACGCCGGGCGGGAGTGGCGCCCGGAGGGCGACCCTGAGCCTGTCCGCGTCTATGACTTCATAATTCCGGGACTCGGTCGGGTTACGCCCTACGGGATCTTCGACATGGCCCGTAACGCCGGCTGGGTCAACGTGGGGACGGACCACGACACGTCGGCCTTCGCGGTGGAGAGCATCCGGCGGTGGTGGGACTCGATGGGTCGTGCCCATTACCCCGCGGCCAAGAAGTTACTGATCACTGCCGACGGCGGCGGGAGCAACGGTTCACGTGTCCGGCTCTGGAAACTCGAGCTGCAGCGACTCGCCAGCGAGACGGGTCTGCGGATCGCGGTGTGCAACTTCCCGCCGGGGACGAGCAAGTGGAACAAGATCGAGCACCGGCTCTTCTCATTTATCAGCCAGAACTGGCGCGGCAGGCCGCTGGTGAGCCATGAAGTGGTCGTCAACCTGATCGCGGCGACCACGACCGAGACGGGTCTGGAGGTCGTCTGCGAGTTGGATCGCAACTCGTACCCATCGGGGATCAAGGTATCGAAAAATGACATGGCAGGGATCAACTTGAGGAAGGACACGTTTCACGGCGAGTGGAATTACACCGTTCTTCCCCAAGTTTGAAGATGATCAATTGAGGTCGGGGCAGACAACACATCCTGCTCGGGCCGATTCTCCAGGAGGGATTGGCTGACCCCGATTTCGGGGGTCCAAGCTCATGGCCACGAAGATCACCAGAGTCGCCCTGGAAAGCTACTTGCACTGCAAGACCAAGGCTCACTTTAAGTTAATTGGCCACCAGGGGAACGTGTCGGAGTACGAGAGGTTCCTCGGCGCCTCCAGACAGGAGGTCAGACAACAGGCAGTCGGCAAGATCCTCGAACAGCACGCCGCAGCCGAGGCGGCATGGGGCATCTCCCTGTCTGCCGTCGCATTGCGGGCAGGCCCATCGTTCGTGCTGGACGCGGTTCTGGAAGACGATTTATTGTCGATGACCTTCGATGGGCTGAAGCGGGTAGACGGCCCATCGAAGCTGGGGGACTTTCACTATGTCCCGATGCTGTTCCACGAGGGGCAAAAGGTCGGCAAGGAGCAGAGAGTGCTCCTGGAAGTCTTCGGCCTCCTCCTTCTTCAGATCCAGGGTAAACTGCCCGCCTACGGCATTATTTGGCACGGCAAGGAATGCACGGCAAGGCGAATCAAGTTGGGTACTGGGCAGCCCAAGATTGAGCAGACGCTCCGTGAGCTGAGGGAGCTGAGCGACTCCTCGTCGCCGCCCAAACTCGCGCTGAACACTCACTGCCGGGTTTGCGAGTTCCGCAAGGGATGCCTGGCGAGGGCCGAAGACGCGGACTCCTTGACTCTCCTCGACAGGATGACACCGAAGATCATCAAGCGTTATGAGAAAAAGGGGATCTTTACCGTCACTCAGTTGTCCTATCTGATCAGGCCAAGGAGGAGGAAGGCGAAACGAAAAGGGGGGAAAGGATTCATGGTGGAGTTGCAAGCATTCGCCCTGAGGACAGGGAAAACCTTCCTCCAAGTCGCTCCCCAACTGACCCGGGGTCGACAGGAGTTGTTCATGGACGTCGAGAGCATCCCGGACGAGGACTTCAGCTACCTCGTCGGATTGACGGTCCTCGACAATGGAACGTCCTCGCACTGCTCCTCCTGGGCCGACGGCCCTGGAGACGAGAAGGACATGTGGGTCGGGGTATTTGAGAAGATACGTCAGTATCCCGGAGCGCCCGTTTACCATTACGGCTCATTTGACCGAAAGGCGGTCGAAGGGGCGGGGAAGAAGTACCTGTTGCGCTGCGATGACATCGTCGGGCGTATGGTCAACGTCACCTCGCATATCTTTGGGCGGGTGTATTTTCCCGTTCGGTCCAACTCGCTCAAAGACGTCGGCAAATTCGTTGGAGCGACGTGGACTTCGGAAAATGCCTCGGGATTGCAGTGCCTCTGCTGGAGGTACTCGTGGGAGAGAACGCAATCTCTGGTACTGAAGGAACAGATACTTACGTACAACGAGGAGGATTGCGTTGCCTTGCGTCTCGTCACGGAACGTCTCTCAAAACTCGGAGAGGCGAAAACCCAGGCGGACAGCCCCGAGGTCGAGTTTGCCGAAAAAGCAAAGAGGCGGACGAGAGGGGACGGCTTTCCCCTGCACGATCAGCTCGAGGAGATCATCGAATTCGCCCACTTCGGCTACGACAAAAGCCGAATCCTGCTTCGACCGGACAGAACTACGGGAGCTGCCGACGCCTCCCCAACACCCGAGAAAAAGACGCGACCCCCGGTCTTCCGACGCATCGCACCAGTGAGGGCGAACAGGATCATCAGGGTGCGACGACGGATGAAATGCCCTCGCCACAACGTCCGCCTGACCAGGTCTGATGCGATGGCTCAGAGGATCATAACCGACCTTGTCTTCACAAAGAACGGCTGCAGGAAGACCTTCGTGAAATACATCGGGGCGAAGGCCTACTGCAAGACCTGTGCATGCGACTACCTCCCCCCGGCAATACACAAGATTTGTACGTGGCCGAATTGAAGCCTCGATACTCCCCGAGTCGCGTAGGTCGGACAGTCGAGGCG
>JAYVYS010000575.1:0-7389 GCA_043784005.1 Isosphaeraceae bacterium | reverse complement strand
CCCTGGGAATGGGATTTGTTGATAGTTTCGGCCATTCGATGATCGAAACGTTTCTCGATGACGACGGCCTCCACTACCTCCGCGACCGCGACGGTGATTTCATCGTTCAGTTCGGTTATGACGACGAGATCGACGGCCACCCCCGCTTTTTATTGGCTGTCTCGGGCAACGATTCGGAGCAATTCTGCCTCCGAGGCGATACGCTGAAGCGTGTTCCGCGCTACGATTGGGACCGAACGCTTCGGCTCTGTAACGAGTGGAACGCCCACTATAAAATGCCCAAGGTCTACTTCGATGTCGACGACCCGAATGCCTCGACCACGGGCCGGATCGTGTGTGAACAGTGGCTCGACCTGGAAGTGGGGATCCAGCAGGAGCTGGTCAATCACCTGGCCAGTACGTTCTTCTCAGCATGTTTCGGGTTCTGGCGCTGGCTCGAACGCCAGGATGAGCTGCATGCGCTGGGCGATGGGCCGATCGAAGACGACACCGCAGAGAACGAAAAAGAGGATGCGGACGAATCTCAGGACCAGAGCGAGGAGGAAGCCTGAGAGTCAAACGCGGATCGACGTGGCGGGGCCATTGCGTGGTTACGCGGTTCTACACTCGTCGAGTCGATGTTGGGTTCATTTCGATCTCCGTCATCAGCAGAAGATCGAGAATGTTGAATTCCTCATCTTCTTGGTGGATGATGACCGTTCTTCCGCTCGGTGACATGAAGAGAAAGTCCGGGTGCGGGACATTGAACGATCGGCCATCAGCCATATGGACGGTAAACGACTTGAAAGGGGTCGCGCGATGGGCCGCCCGTAGTTGTTGGATGGTCATTATCCCGGTTCCCGATAATAGGAGCCACGCTGTGAGGCCATTTCACTCTATCGGGCGATCGACCCATTCGCCAGCGGCAAGGGAACGGCTCAAACTCTCGCGGCCGAAACCGTCCACCTGTCGTCGGTGCGGCGTTCGTGCGCCTTTTGCCAGGCGCGTTCGCGTTCGAGCCGGGTCTGCTCGTAGAGGTCGAGATAAAGCTGTTCCTCGATATCGGTGAACACCTGATTCCGGCGTCCCATCACCGTCCTCGCGGTCGCGAAAAGCTGCTCGATCGCGAATCCTGGAGCGACTCGACCGTACAGGACGGCCGCGAATGAGGGGACGTGTTTCGGAAGGAGAGGGCCGGCGGGCAGCACGTTACACATCACGCCGATGGCTGTGCCTGTGTTGAGCATGCTTCCCATACCGGTACGGGTGTGGTCGCCCACAAAGCATCCCACCTTGGCCATGCCAGTCGCGACGGGATCTCCACCGAGGGGAACATAGACCTCACCGTAGTCGTTCCGGAGGTCACTGTTTGAGGTGATGGCTCCCAGGTTGACCCATTCTCCCACGTAGGCGTGGCCGAGAAAGCCCTCGTGATACTTGTTTGAGTGTCCGTGAACGATCGAGGCCTCGACCTCGCCGCCGATCCGACACACGGGTCCGATGGACGCGCCGCCACGAATGTTGGCACGGAACAGTTGCGTGTCTCGGCCGATGTAAGTCGGGCCTTCAACCCGGGTAAACGGCTGCACCCATGCTCCCGCGGAGATCGTGATCGGGCCGTTGGTCGTGTCGAAGACGGTGTAGGGATCAATCCGAGCGGTCTCATGGATGTAAAGCCGTTCCACGGGTCCGACCAGCGCCGCCGTGGCGAGATGGCGGTTGCTGACGCCGACCTTGCCCTCCGCGGTAAAGTCGCGGACGACGTGATCAGAGTTCATCGCCACGATTTCCCAGGGGCGATTGACCCACTCGCCCCCGATTTCCTCTCCACCATACCGGGCCACGACTTTCTCGAACCAGGAGTCAACCCCTCCCGGCTCAAGCGCAACCGCCAGATCGGGGCCGACGAAAGCGCACGCGGGCCTGCCGTCGCACAGGCCGAGCCAGGGGGTATTCGAGTCGGGCGGGACAAAGCTCGCGGGAGGAACCCAGCGGCCGTTCACCACCATCAAGGGGCCACGGGCTTGCCAATCTCGGTCGTTTACCCGGGTGTGAGGATCGCGCTGACGCTGGATCGCGGCGAGGTAGGAGCGAATCACAACCCCTCGTCGTTGAGGGCCGGCCCCGACCTTGAATGTCCGCGTGATCTTGGAGGCGAGCGTCCCCCCTCCCAATATCAGGTCGAATACGGGGCGGGTCAGAGTCAGCGGTTCCAGGCCGGCGACGGCGTTATCTTCGACCAAGCAGAGACGCATCACACCCCTCCTTCTCACTTTTCGAGAACGGAACGTCCGGGCTCGAAAAGCGTTTCCGCGGGCTCAGAAGGTTGCTCGCCACGCGCTCACTTCAACCGAAGCGCATTCGAGAGACCTGTTGAATCGAATGTAGCTCCAGAACGCCATCCTTGACCAATTTTGAGGAGCAAAAGCGTCAGTGTCTGTCGTTTAACATCAACATTCGCAACGTATCGGCCTCGAGGTCGAGCAGGGCGAACGTATATGCGGAGGCGCGGTGCAATGCTCCCGGATTGATGTACCGAGTGCGACCTTCGCGGTCGTCGGCCGGAAAATGCGAGTGGCCGAAGAAGAGGTAATCGGGTTGGAGAGCGGCGAGGCGTCGAACTTCCGTTGCCAAGTCGCCGTGAGTCACCGCGATCTTCTTGCCTGCAAGCGTGATTTCTCCCGAACGACCCAGGCAGATCCCGCCAGTAAGGGACATCGCGCGACGCAAGCCGACTTCATCGTAGTCGTTGTTGCCAAACACAAAATAGGTCGTTACTCCGACGCACTCGTTGACAATCGCCGGACGAGTCAGATCGCCGCAATGGATTAGGAATTCCGCCCCTTCTTCGATCAAACGGCGCACCGCGAGGCTGGTCCGGATGACCTGATCGTGGGTGTCGGAGAGGATTCCGATCCGCATGTCATTCTCTCTAAAAAAGCATCCCGACGAAAGGAGTTTACCAATACTCCCCGAAAACTCGACCCCAAAAGAACACTATGGTACGAACTCGATTCGCAGGGTAAATTCATTAGTGGAGAACACGAGGCTGCGTTCTCGGCCCCCGTTCCGGCTGCGAATGGATTTCCGAACAGGAAAGCCAGGCATGCCGGGTCGGGACTCTTCCCGGCCTCGTAAGACTCCGCTCTTGACCCGGGATGGGTTAAGGGCGCGACCGTGCCGGTGACTGGGCCGGTCGCGGAATCGGTGGTTGCGAGGGCCTAGGACCGGGTCGCGACCCCCTGTTCCATGGATTTTCCCGCGATGCGCGGGGAGGTGTTGCATGTCGATCGTGACCCGTCCAAAGCGTCTGAACAAGTCTGCGTCCACAAGCATGTCTTCTCCTTCAGAAACCGCCCCGGTCGTTTCCGCCAATCGGAGCGAGGCGGAAGCCCCCGAAGTGGGCACACGACAACGCGAGGCCCCCGAGAATCGCCAGGGCCGCCTCTACGAAGCGCCCGACGCGGGTCAGGGTCGTGCTTCCTTTTTTGAACACGAGTTCACCCACGGCAGGAGCCAGAGCTGAGCGGTCGGGCCAGGACCAGTTGTTCCTGGCACACCGGAGGCCCCACCGCACCGTTCTCCCGGCCCCTCTTTTCCTTCCGAACTGACGTCGGGAGCTTGCTCGACACCTCGTGCTTTGCTGCGGACCGATTCGCCGGCAAAGTGTTCGAGGTGTTGAGCGTTTGGCTCATGATGGATTCCGGGGTGGTGGCCCGAAACCTCATCGAGAGGCCTGGTCCGGGTGCCACGGGTTGTACTCAACCTGTGTCATGGCCTATGCTTGCGGCACACAGGTTGAGTACAACCCGTGACACCCGGTGGTTGCCTTTCGGCCGCCTCCCCGGAATCCATTATGAGCCGAACATTTTTTATCAGGGTAAAGGGATCGTGGCCACCGCCCAAGGGAAAACGTGGGCATAAAGCCATACGATCGCTCCCACCATGAGTGCCAGCGCGATGCTGTGCCAGAGCACGGCGCGGAGCAATTCTCCCTCGTTCCCACCCTCTCCCGTCGCCGCCGCGGCCACGACGATCGACTGCGCATCGATCATCTTGCCCATCACGCCGCCAGTCGTGTTAGCCGAAGCCATTAAGATTTCACTGAGCCCGAGCTTCTTGGCCGTGATCTTCTGGAGATTTCCGAAGAGCACGTTGCTTGAGGTATCCGAGCCAGTGAGGGCGACGCCCAGCCATCCCAGTAGTGTCCCGAAGATCGGGTAAAGCGTCGGGCCGGTACGTGTGAAGGCCAGTCCCAGTACTGCGTCCATACCCGAATATTTGGTGACGAACCCGAGCGCGAGCATGCAGATGATCGCGGCGATCGCGGGGACCATCCGATACGTGGTTTTCGCAAGTGTCTGAGCCATCGAAACGGGGCTAACGCCGAGAAAGAGCCCACTCAGAACAGCGGCGACGAAGACCGCGGTCCCTGTCGAAGAGACCGGCACGATATCCAACGTCGCCTTTTCAAGGTCCTTTTTCGGGTCGGGCGTCGCGCGGCCCGTGACGGCTTCTCCTTTGGCGATCTTGAGGTGGAGCCGTGGCATCTCGGTCGTGTTGAACGAGGTGTGCCGGTCCAGCCATTCCTTCGTCGCGGGCGTACCCAACGACTTGAGCGCGGGGAGCCCCCACAACAGCACGGTCAGGGTCAGCAGGGCGAAAGGGGTCCAGGCCCGTGCGACGCGAACAGGAGTGAGCGGGCCTTCAAAACCTTTGGGCTTGTGATGGATGGCATGATCTTCATGAGATTCGTCGTCATGATCGAACCGCCATTCGTCCTTGGGCTTCCAGAACCGCAGGAGCAAGACACCCGCGGCCAGGCTGGCGACGGAAGACACGATGTCGACCAGCTCGAATCCCACGTAATTGGACCAAACGAATTGCACACCCGCGAACGTGCCGCCGACCGCCAGTAACGCGGGCCAAACGGCGAGCGTCGCGCGCCAGCCCGACATCGTGCAGACCAGCCAGAAAGGAATGAGCAGCGACATTGGAGGAAGAATTCGCCCGCAGGTCGCGCTTAACGCATTTACATCTAGCTCTGTGACCTTACTGAGGGTGAGGATGGGTGTGCCGATCGCTCCCCAAGCCACGGGTGCGGTGTTGGCGATCAGGCAAAGCAACGCAGCCTGGAACGGTCGGAACCCAAGTCCCACAAGAAAGGCCGCCGAGATCGCGACAGGAGCACCAAAGCCGGCCGCCCCTTCTATGAACGCGCCGAAGGAGAACGCCACAAGGACCGCCTGGATCCGACGATCGCCGGAAAGCCGTGCGATCGAGGCTTTCATCACGTCGAACTGGCCTGTCTGAACCGCGAGGTCGTAGAGGAAAACCGCCGCCACAATCAACCAGATGATCCGAAAAACGGCAAAGACCATCCCAACCCCAGCGCTCGCTAGCACCAGGTCTGCCGGCATGTGAAAGACACCCGCGGCCATGCCCCCGGCGGCAAGCAGTCCCGCCAACGCGGCCTGCCAGGCCGAGGCCCTACCCGAGGCAAGCAATCCAAGAAGAACCAAGACAGGCAAAGCCGCGGCGAGTGTCGAGCCCGGCCAAAAATGCATCGGGTCGTAATTTTGGATCCACACGTGCTCTCTCCAAAACGGACGCGTACCCCTGGTTCAAGCCCGTCAACAAACAGGGGCGCGGCTTTGTGGATCCGCGCTCGGTCCACGCCGATGGAGTTGTGATTCGCGAGCCTCAAGAGGCAAGCACCTCACCCGGAAAGCCCAGCCCATTTCACACGAGTCAGGAGGGGCTGTCGATCGAGGCGACGATCTTGTCGCCAGCGCCTTGCTCAACGTAGGGCGGGCGAGCGCGTTTGCCGATTAATTCCTCGATCTCAGTGACGGTCAGTACCTCGCGTTCGATCAAAGTCTCGGTCAGTCGTTCAAGCTCGTCACGGTGTCCGACCAAAAGTTGATAGGCACGCTCGTCGGCCTCGCGGAGGATGCGCGCGACTTCCTCGTCAATGATTTGCGCTGTGTGTTCGGAATGGTCGCGCGTCTCGCTCATTTCACGTCCCAGGAACGGATGCTCCTCGGACGCGCGGAAGAAGACCGGGCCGATCCGCGGGCTCATGCCCCATTGCGTGACCATCATCCGGGCCAGTCGGGTCGCTGTCTTCAAGTCGCCCGCGGCTCCCGCGGTCAGGTCGTTATAGACCAGGCGTTCGGCCGCGCGGCCTCCCAGAGCGACCGCCAGATCGGCGAGGACTTCGCTTTCATTGATCCCGAGCCGGTCTTCCTCAGGAAGGAACTGGGTCACGCCCAGGGCACGGCCGCGGGGGATGATCGTCACTTTGTGGACAGGGTCGGCGTTCGGGGTAAGCCAGGCGACCAAGGCGTGTCCCGCCTCATGATAGGCGGTGAGCTTCTTATCCTTGTCGGTGATGATCTCTTCGCGCTTCGCTCCCATGATGATCTTGTCGCGAGCCGCGTCAAAGTCGCTCATGTCGACCTTGTCTTTGTCTTCGCGCACCGCGAGCAAAACTGCCTCGTTGACGAGGTTTTCCAGGTCGGCACCACTCATTCCCACGGTGCCTCGCGCGATCACATCAAGGTCCACCGCGTCGTCGAGCGGTTTGTTCCGGGTGTGAACCTTGAGGATCTCGCACCGGCCTTTCCGGGTGGGTCGATCCACGCTCACATGGCGGTCGAACCTACCGGGACGGAGCAAGGCGGGGTCGAGGACGTCGGGGCGATTGGTAGCGGCCAGGACGATCACACTCTCATTGGGAGAGAAGCCGTCCATTTCGGTGAGGATCTGGTTGAGAGTCTGCTCGCGCTCGTCATGACCGCCGCCGAGGCCCGCCCCTCGGACGCGACCGACCGCATCGATCTCATCAATGAAGAGGATGCAGGGGCTGTTTTCCTTGGCCGTCTTGAACATGTCGCGAACGCGGCTGGCACCCACGCCGACGAACATCTGAATAAACTCGGAGCCCGAGATCGAGAAGAACGGCACACCCGCCTCACCGGCCACGGCGCGTGCGAGGAGGGTCTTCCCCGAGCCGGGGGGTCCGATGAGCAGCACGCCTTTGGGAATTCGACCGCCGAGTCGCTGAAATTTCTCGGGGTTTTTAAGGAACTCGACGATCTCCTGAAGTTCGCTCTTGGCGTTCTCCAGGCCGGCGACTTCGTCAAACGTGGTGCGCTGTTTGGATTTATCGTGCCGTTTCGCGGGGCTTTTGACGAAGCTGCCGAGGATGCCTCCGTCAAACTGGTCGCGCGCCCGCCGCATCATGAAGTAGATCAGGCCGACGATCACAAAGGTCGGCAGCAGCAGGGTGATCCAGACGAGGCCATTGGCCGTATTGGGCGGCAACGTTTCGACGCGAGGCTCTTCGAGGTTCGCCTTCTTGGCACCTGCGATCACCTTGTCGAGAACCGTTTGAATCGATTGTTC
>JAYVYS010000574.1:0-3716 GCA_043784005.1 Isosphaeraceae bacterium | reverse complement strand
TGACCCAGCCCCGGGTCTTGGGGGTCCAGCTTGATCGAACCTCTCGGCTCAAAACGAGCGCTACGAGCGGCGACCAGGGGAGGCCGAGCATAAAAATCGCCGGACACAGCAGCCACGAGGGTTTCTGGGTGAGAGGTAGAGTCAGGGCCGCGGCCCACGCTTCGGCGGGGGCGACGGAGAGAGCGCATGCAGACCATGCTGCCGCGACGATTGCCGGAGGCGAGAGTAACCGCCAATTCAGTCCCGCGGCGGATCGACCGATCACGACCGTCGCGAGCACGATCAACACGACCGCGGGCCAGCCTCCGCAGAGAAACGCCAGTCCGGCAAAGGTTCCCGCGACGATGTCCGAGCCGCGTCCGAGAATGCGGTCTAGCGCGGCTACCGTCCAGAGTCCGGTGACAAAGTCGAGCTCGGTTACGGACGAACGGTCGATCAGTCCCAGCGAGCCGAACCAGCATACCCCGATGAGCAGCGCGGCCCGACCATTGATCTTCAGGACCGCTCTTCTTGCGAGGATGAATCCCAGGAGTATCCCTGCGATCGCCTCGGGCCAGCGTACCGAGGCGGACGTGGGCAAGAATCCTTCGCCCCATGACCAGATCAAGCTTGGGAGGAGTCTGCCGATCCAGATCGAGGGATCCCAACCACCGAAGACCTGCCCAAAGGGCCCCAAAGATCCTTGCGACGCAAGCCCGAGTCGAGATTCGGTGAGCCCGAGGTCGAGCCGTCCACCACCGAGCAGAACGAATCCTATTGCGAGTGAGGCCAGCACTCCGATTCGCCGTGGCCTGCTCCAGAACTCTCCCGCCGCCTTCGGCTCCATCGCATTGGCCCGCCCAAAATCGGAACGCACCGTGGAGGATGTCCGCACTAAAGGGTTCATCTCGGTGTCAATCGACATGGGCGGCCTCTTTATTTAGCGTCAGGCCTGTCGAGTCGTCCGTCGGCGGGGACGGCTTCGGCAAGTTGGAATCGTGGACGATCACGGGCTGGATGCGTTCCAGGGATGGGCGTTGGCTTACCATGTTGTAGATGTATCCTGGAATCCAGCCGTCTCGGTAAGACTGACGTTTCATTTCGGCCGAGACGTCGCCGATCGTCCATCCGTCCCGCTCGAAGCGATACAAGGCGACGGCCGAACCGGTCCGGCAGGTGCCGCGCGCACAGTGAACCAAGACGGGACGCCGGTTGGGATCGTCGACAGCCTTGATAACCTCACGAAACTGGTGTTCCTGCCCAAAGCCGTCGCCGGGCATCGGCAGATTTACGAAGTCGATTCCGAACGATTTCGCGAGACTGCGCTCATAATCCACGCCGATTCCTGGATATTGGAAGCTGATCACCGTGCGGATGTTGTAACGCTTCACAGCCTGCTCGAGCTGGCTGGGGTTGAGCTGGCCCGAGCGATAGAGCAAGCCGTGCTTGACCACGTCGAAATGGTCCCAGACAAGCTGGTTGCGGCGGGTCGCAACTGTGAGATAGACCCCCAGGGTCACTGCGATGACGGTCAGCGTCGTGATAACGATTGCCGTGCGCATCGAATTCGCATCCCGCACTGGTGACTTAGTCGAAGGGTTCAGAAGGATCGGCTCGGAGGGCTCAAAGCGCAATTGATCGACCCCAAAGGATGGCGCAATGAATCGATTCGCGGGAATCGTAGCAAGATCGCGGGGGGGGTCAACCCGAATCGATTCGAACCTTTGTCGGTTTCAGACGTAGTGGAGGGGCTCGATTCGAGATCGGTTTCGACGCGGCGTTTGCGTTGGAGAGGAGTTGGCGATGCCGGTTCGCTTGTTGCAACTTTGATTCGACATTACGATACACGTGGGAATTCCCGCGAGGTCGTATCGACCAGAGGCTTTTTGTTGACGAGACCTGACTCATGAGCAGACTTCCTTCTACTCGTCGCTCGTTCCCTCGGCGAGCGGCAAGTTTCGCCCTCTTCGCTATCTCGTTGTGGTCCCACGCACAGGCTTCGGGACCGGCAAAGAAAGACGATAATGCGAGGATGAAGCCAAAAGATGTGATCGTCTCGGCGGCGGTCGGGCCGATCGAAGCTAAGCCCGGCGAAATGGTGGCATACAAGGTCACCGCCAAGCTCAATGCCGGCTGGCACATCTATATTCATTCAAAGGAAGAGCCGTCGGAAGGTCCAAAAAACACCAAATTCGACTTCTTTGAGACCGCCGGACTGGTGATCGACGGCGATTGGACCGCGTCGAAAGCGCCGATTCGCAAAAAGGAGCCTGCGTTCCCCGACCTGGAGTCTGTGTCGTTCTTCGAGAACGAAGTGACCTGGAGCCTAAATCTCAGAGTGCCTTCGGATGCGACAGCCGGGAAGAAGACCCTTCGTTGCCAGGCGAGCTACCAAATTTGCAATGCGCAAAGTTGCTCGTTCCCGGGTAAGTGGACCCTGCCGGAAGTCGAGTTGACCGTCCTTCCACCCGACGCGCAGGCTTCCGCGAAACCCGCGTCCGAGGCGGTAGCCTTTTCCGCTCTCGTACCCAAACTAAAGAACAGCGACGAAAAGGCACGTCCGCCCGGTCTTGTCATGACCCCCACCGTCGAACCCACCCAGGCCAGGGCGGGCGAGACTTTGACCTACCGGATTAAGACTCAAGTCCCGACTGGCTGGCACATCTATGATTATGCGAAAGTTCAGCCTGCGGATGGTCCGAAAGTGACCCAGTTCGACTTCTTTGACCCGGCGGGACTGGTGATCGAAGGCGACTGGACTTCGGACCGTACTCCGGAATTGAAAGATGATGTATCGTTCCCCAATCAGCTCGTCGCGTTCTTCGAAAACGAGGTGACCTGGAGCATCAAGCTCAAAGTTCCCACGGATGCCATCCCTGGCCCGAAGACCTTGTTATGCCAGGCCGCCTATCAGATCTGCGATGCGACAAGTTGTCGGCCGCCGGGACAATGGACGCTTCCTGCAGTCGCCTTGACGATTGTTCCCGGCAACGCGGAGACCGCTGTTTTCGGAGCGCCTTCGAAACCGGACGAGATCGCGTCGACACCCACGGCGGTGCCCGGGGTGGATGTCGAGAAACCCGAGCGGCTTCGTGTCGTCAGCGACGTCGAGAAAAAGGCGAGGCAAGGGGTCTTGCCTTTGATGATCGCCTCGGCGCTCGCCGGCCTGCTGGCACTTGTGATGCCTTGCGTTTGGCCGATGATTCCAATCACGGTCAACTTCTTCGTCAAGCAAGGTCAAAAGAAGAATGGGAGTCCGACCGGGCTGGCGATCACCTATTGCCTCGCCATCATTGGGATTTTCACTTCGGTCGGCGTGATTTGCTCATTTTTTTTGTCCGCGTCGGCACTCCCGAAGCTCGCGAATAGTCCTTGGCTCAATTTTTTCGTCGCGGGGCTCTTCTTCGCCTTCGGCTTGAGCTTGCTCGGACTCTTCGAAATCAGTCTTCCGACCTCGTTTCTGAATGCGTCGTCGAAGGGGGAGGGTCGCGGCGGGCTGATCGGTGTTTTCTTCATGGCGTTGACGCTGACGATCACTTCGTTCACCTGCACGTTCCCAGTGGTCGGCGGCCTTCTGGTCATGGCCTCGACCGGTCAGTTCTTCTACCCGATCATTGGCCTGGCCACTTTCGCGACCGTGCTTGCGTTACCGTTCTTCCTGCTCGCACTCTCGCCTGGGCTGCTTTCGAAAGTCCCCAAAAGCGGTGACTGGATGAACTCCGTCAAGGTGGTGGGCG
>JAYVYS010000573.1:0-6398 GCA_043784005.1 Isosphaeraceae bacterium | reverse complement strand
CTGAGCTTGAATATCGACCGTTCCTGGCGACGATTCACCACAAAAACGGTCCCCCCCGAGCCCGGTGTCGCCGTGCTGGATTGTTGTACCGGGACGGCCGACCTTGCATTGGAATATCATAAGTTCGGCAAAGGCCTTTCGCCGGTGATCGGCACTGACTTTTGCCACGAAATGCTGACTCTCGGAAATGCCAAGGTTCGCAGGGCCCATGCGGCCGGGAACGTGGTGCTGGTGGAGGGAGATACCCAGCGATTACCTCTTCCCGCCAACACGTTTGGAGTGGTTACCGTCGCGTTCGGATTGCGGAACGTTCGCGACACGGTTCGAGGCATTGATGAGATGATCCGGGTGGCGAAGCCCGGCGGGAAAGTGGCCATTCTGGAGTTTTCCAGGCCGAAAGGGGCTTTCCTTGGCCGAGCCTACCGGACCTTTTTCCGTCACGTGCTTCCGCGAATCGGTCAGGCAATCGCTCCCAACGCGCAGGGAGCGTATCATTATCTTCCTGCTAGCGTTTTGCAGTTTCCGGACGGTCAAGACATGGTTGACCTCTTAACCTCGCGAGGCTTGACCGAGGTGCGAGCCTTTCCCCTGACATTCGGGATCGCCACGCTTTATGTCGGAGTCAAGCTGCGAGGGGGGTCTGGCGGATGACACAGCCCAAAGGATCGGCCTCCGACATCGTTCTCGCCATGACAGGGGCAAGCGGAGCGCCTTATGCCGTTTCACTGCTTAAAACCCTGGTGGCAATGGGCAAGACGGTTCATCTCACGATCAGCAACAGTGGTGCTCAGGTATTGCGGGAAGAATTGAGAATCGAGGTCGCGATCCAGCGATTCGATCTGAGCGCATTCGGTGAGATCGTTGGGCCGGGACACGTCGTGTATCACCATCCTCAAGATTTCTCGGCTGGGATCGCTAGCGGTTCCTTTTTAACGGGAGGGATGGTGGTTTCGCCTTGCAGCATGAGCACCCTTGGCTCGATCGCACATGGAATCACGACCAACCTGATCACGCGTGCGGCGGATGTTCATTTGAAGGAGCGACGCAAGCTCATCCTGGTCCCTCGCGAAACCCCTTTGAGCCTTGTTCATATTGAGAATATGGCGACCGTGACCCGCGCCGGTGCGGTCGTACTTCCGGCGATGCCGGGCTGGTATCATCGACCCGAGACTTTGGACGATCTGATCAAGTTCATCGTGGGCAGGATTTGTGACCAACTGGGGATTGAAAACGCCCTGATTCCGCGTTGGGGAGGCGAGGCTTGAAAGGAAAATCCGAAGTCAAGGTCGTCGTGGTGACCGGTGCCTCTGCCGGTATCGGCGCAAGCGTGGCCCGTGAGGCGGCTCGTAAGGGCTACTCCTTGGTCCTGGTCGCGCGACGGGTCGATCGGCTGGAGCGACTCGCCGCCGAGATTCACACATCGGCGGCCGCGATACTGATCCTCCCGATGGACCTGGCCGACCCCGATGCTCCCCAACGAATCGTCGCCGCGTCTCTCAATCGGTTCGGAAAACTCGACGTCCTGATCAATAACGCCGGGATTGGCCTGCCGACGCTCTTCGCCGAGAGCAATCCCGAAGAGATCCGCACCCAGATCGAAGTGAACCTGATCGCCCCGCTGATGCTCATCCGGCATGCCCTGCCCGCGTTGCTGGAGAGTGGAGGCATGATCATCAACGTGGGCTCGGCGATCTCAGCCCTCCCAAACCCTGCGCTCGGGGCCTATGGAACGACAAAGGCGGGGCTCGCTTATTTCAGTTCGGCTCTTCGTCGTGAGCTTTTGCATAAGGGGGTTCAGGTCTGTTTGGTCGAGCCTGGACCCGTGAAGACGGAGTTTTTTGAAGCCTTCACCAAGCTCGGCCCCGTCCCCGGAATGTATCACCCCATGCTCGACGCCCCTGCGCCGTGGATGTCGGCACGGGTCGAGGTTGTCGCGAAACGCATCGTTCACTTGATTGAACGCCCGAAGAGGCGGCTTTCCGTTCTAAAACGTTTTGTCTGGCTCTGGCGATCGCTCGGCTTGATCTTTCAGTTTTGCCCGGCCCTGGGAGATGTCGCCGTCTCCTTCGTCGTGCGCCATTCCGAACGGCCTGACCCTCTCACGATCAAGGATCGAGAAGCGAAGGCTAGCGAGATCTCGACGAAGTCCTGACAGAACGACTCCAAAGACAGCCTGAGAAATCGTCCCTCGAATACGGATGGGATTTGTTCGATGAGTCAAACTTCACTCGTCCCGCAATTCCTCGGTCTGGTCAAGTTTAGCCATACGCTCTTCGCCTTACCCTTCGCGCTGTTGGGCGGAGTCTTGGCGGCGAAGGGCGCCGAGGGCTGGCATGGGCGTCCTCGAGACTGGCTTGGCATACTCCTTTGCATGGCACTGGCGCGCTCGGCCGCGATGGCGTTCAATCGCCTCGTTGACAGGGATTTTGATGCCCAGAACCCTCGAACCGCGAGCAGGCACCTTCCCGCCGGCTTACTCTCAGTCCGTTCTGTCGCGATGTTTTTCACATGCTGCTGCGTGGGGTTCATCGCGTCGGCGACCCTTTTTCTTCCGAACCGGTGGCCGTTGATACTTTCGGTCCCGATGTTGATCTGGCTCTGCGGATATTCATTCGCCAAGCGGTTCACGAGCCTGGCACACGTCTGGCTGGGGTCAGCTCTGATGCTTGCGCCGATCGCCGCCTGGATCGCGCTTCGGGGCGACCTGCGATGGCCGCCGTTCCTGCTTGGTCTCGCGGTCTTGTTTTGGGTGACCGGTTTCGACGTGATTTACGCCTGTCAGGACGTCGACTTTGACCGGAAGCAGGGGCTCCATAGCATTCCTTCACAACTTGGGATAATTAATTCGCTACGACTTGCGGCCGTTTGTCATCTGCTGATGCTCCTTTGCCTAATCGGGCTTGGCTTGAGTTTCCCGATGGGAAAGATCTATTTCACGGGCATCGGTGCGATTGCCTTGCTCTTGACTTACGAACACTCAATCGTCCACCCCGACGACCTCAGCCGTGTCAATGTCGCCTTCTTCAACATCAATATCGTGATCAGTATGGGACTACTCGCTCTCGGTGTCCTTGACCTACTCGTCTGACGGTCACCCTTGCTGAGTCTTTCAAAACGGACTAAAATAACTGAAAAGCTCTGTGTCGCAGATATCGAAGAGAGGAAAACGTACCATGGTGACCGAGCCATCGCGATTGAGGACGATCGAGGAGAAAGTTGAGGCAAATCAACGGCTAAGCTTTGAGGACGGTCTCGCTCTTGAAGAAAGCAACGACATTCTCACCATCGGCAGGCTCGCGAACCTTATCCGAGAGCGGTACAACGGCAACTTCGCTTACTACAATGTTAATACGCATATCAATCCTACCAATGTTTGCGTCTACACTTGCGATTTCTGCGCCTTTCGTGCCGATCTAAATTCCGAACGGGCTTATGTGATGGATCGCGAACAGATTCTCACACGGGCCGGCCAGGCCCACGATCGCGGGGCGACAGAGCTGCACATCGTCGGTGGTTTACATCATAAGTTGCCGTTTGACTATTATGTCGACGTCGTGAGGTGGATTCACGATACTTACCCCGAGCTTCATATCAAGGCGTACACTGCGGTCGAGATTGAGTTCTTCGCCAAGATCGCGCGTAAGCCCATCATCGAGGTCATTCAGGAACTCGTGAAAGCCGGGCTGGGATCATTACCCGGTGGTGGAGCGGAGATCTTTCATCCCGAGGTTCGAGAACAGATTTGTGGAGCGAAGGCGTCGACCGATACCTGGCTCGACGTTCACCGGACTGCCCACAAACTCGGCCTGCACTCGAACGCGACAATGCTCTACGGTCACATCGATAAGGCCAAGCACCGAATCGACCACTTGGTCCGGCTTCGCGAGCTTCAGGACGAGACAGGCGGCTTCCAGACGTTCATTCCGCTTGCCTTCCATCCCGACAATTCGCGGATGGACGAGATCCCCAAGCCTTCGGGACTGATGGACCTGAAGATGGTGGCGATCAGCCGCTTGATGCTCGACAACTTCCCTCATATCAAAGCCTACTGGGTGATGCTTGGGATCAAGATCGCCCAGGTCGCGCTTGCGTTCGGGGCCGATGACCTTGATGGAACGGTCGTCCACGAGAAGATTTACCATGAGGCGGGCGCGGAGACTCCGCAAGAGATCAGCGTCGATGAAATTCGCCGACTGATCGTGGAAGCCGGTCGCAACCCGGTGGAACGCGACACGCTCTACCACCGGGTCGAACGAGAAGGCGATCGCTGGACCAGCAGAGAGCACATTGATGTGCCGGGCTTGGTGGTCTTGGGGAGCGATCGCTGAAGGATTGGGCCAATTTCCTGGTTAAGGTCAGGATTGACCGATCCCGTGCGTTGACATAACATCCGCGCTCATTAGGGCTAGCCAGCGGTCCATCTCGCGGACAGGACAGTGGTGACAGCCGCTCGGCCCGTCCACGGCGCTCAAGGAGGAGCATCCGATGCGCGACCATAACAAGGCATTTGTTCAGCTTGTCGCCGAGACCTTTGACTGCCCCGCCTCGGTCTACGAGTTCGGGTCTTATCAAGTCGAAGGCCAGGTCGATTATGCCGACCTGCGCTCGATGTTTAAGAATAAAGGCTACGTCGGCTGCGACATGCGGCCCGGCCCCGGCGTCGATCGGGTCGAGGACGTCAGCGCGATCAACCTGCCCGACGCCTCCGCTGGAACAGTGCTTTGCATCGAGACGTTTGAACATGTCTTCGAAGTCCGCCGCGCGTTCGACGAGGTTCATCGTATTCTCAAGCCCGGTGGTCTGTTCGTGATCACCTCCCCTTTGAACTTCCGGATTCACGGCTATCCCGACGACTACTGGCGAATGACCCCCAGTTGTTTGCGACGAATGCTCGCGCCTTACTCCGCGAAAATCAGTGGCTTTCAGGGCTATCACAAGTTTCCGCACTCGGTGATGGGCCTTGGATTTAAAGGCCCCGCACCCTTGGATTTCGCGACGCGAGCCGACCAGCTCACGAGCCGCTATCAAGACTGGCTTCGCGGTGAGGAAGCCTCAATGACCACGGGGCAATGGGTTCGCCGAGAGATCGCCAAGATCTATCGGTCAAAGGGCGAGAAGTATCAGGTGAACGACTACTACAAGGCCGAGTTCACCATCGAGTCCGACCGTCTCACCGCCAAGGCTGGCTGACGCAAATCTCCGGATCGACACTCAAAGGAATGAGGATGCAACCATGGCGAGTACACCCCGGCGTCTGATGATCCTTGGGCTCGATGGCGCGACCTGGACCGTGCTTGACCCGCTCCGAAAGCTCGGTCTGATGCCAAACCTTGACGCCCTGCTCGCACGCTCGGCGTCCGGGACGCTTCGATCGATCGTTCCCCCCGTCACCACCGCCGCCTGGACCAGCCTCATGACGGGTTGCGGCCCTGCCCGACACGGGGTGTTCGATCACCGGTATCTTGACACCGCCAGCGGCCAGATGAAGGTCAACCACTCGGGCCGTTGCCGTCTTCCCACCTTCTGGCACCTGCTCTCCGATGCCGGCCGCTCGGTCGCCAGCCTCAACGTCCCCGCCACCTTTCCTCCATTAAAGGTCAACGGTGTGGTCGTCTCGGGGATGGACGCCCCCCACCTCGACGCCGCTCTCTCTGGCTCTCCTGAGTTCGCCGCCAGGCTCAAGGCGGAAGTGCCCACCTACTCACTCCGCTACTTCTGGAAGCGTGCCCCGCAAACCCTGGAAGAACTGACCGAGAACGCCAGGCTCACTGTCGAGAGCTTCCTGGGACGGGCTCGCGGCGGCCTTTTGGCCGACAGCTTCGTGCCCGACTGGTCGGCGCTGATGGTTCAGTTCCAAAACCTCGACCCGTTCCAGCATCGCTGCTGGAACTACTTGAATGTCGATGCGTCGGGAGTGGACCTTCCCGCATGGAACAAGGCGGCCCGAGGCGTCTTGAAAGGGCTCGACGATGCCCTGGGGCTCTTGCTTGAGCTTGCGGCAAGGCGCTCGGCGACGGTGATGGTCGCCAGTGACCACGGGTTTGGGCCTTGCCACGGTCGCATCCACGTCAACCGGATCTTGATGGAAGCCGGTGTGGCAAGGATGCCCGGCGTGGCGGGAAGGCTGTCACGCAGGGTCAAGCAGGCGCGTGAAAACCTGAAGCTCTGGGGTGCGAAACGCTCGGACCCGGAGGCGAGGTCTTCTTCGTTTGACCTCTCTGTGTACGCTCAGTTTCCGTTTGACTGGAAACGGACGTTAGCCTTTGCGCCCCATCAAGATACGGCGGCCATGATCTACCTGAATTCGGCTGCCAGGCGGTCGGGGGCCCCGCTTCAGACAATCCGCCAGGTGGACGAAGCACGCAACGAAACAATCGCCGCACTCGCCGCCGCCAGGC
>JAYVYS010000572.1:0-2322 GCA_043784005.1 Isosphaeraceae bacterium | reverse complement strand
GTCTCGCTCGCCATGATCCGCGACGGCTCTTCGCAGACCATCGTCATCGGCGAGGACTCGGGATTTCCCGACGGCCAGTGGATCAACGGCCTGAACGTCTTCGACCAGGCCTTTCCGATCAACAAGGCCCCGTCGTTCGAGAACGACCTTCACAGCGATCACCCCTCGGGGGTAAATATCGCCTTGGGAGACGGCTCGGCCCGGTTCCTCAAGGACACCGTCGACGCCCGAGTCCTCGCCGCGCTCTGCACCCGAGCCGGCGGCGAGATCATCAGCGCCGACTCGTACTGATATCAAATTTCTACATCTCTTTCGCTTTTGCGTAAAGGTTGATCCAGCATGCGCCTATTCGTTTACACATCGGTTTGCATTCTCATTCTCGCGGGCCACGCCAAGAGCGACGTCGTGTCGACGTTCGAGGACGTTGGCGTTCCGCTGCATTCTCATATCAACAATGCCGGAGGCGGTGCGAACGGCTCGTTTACAAGCGCGGGCAACACATTCAACAACAGTTACAGCCCCAGTTTCGGCGGGATCTGGTCGGGCTGGGCGATTTCCTCGGAGACCGACAGCACGACCCCCGGCTATCTCAATCAGTACGCCGCCAAGCCGGGAGCGGGCGCGCCCACGGTGCCCGGCGGGGCTGCTTCGAATACCTATGCGGTCGGCTTCCCGTTGAGCCAGGCCGCCGACCCGTTTCACCCGACCGACTCGCTCGTCGACCTCGTTGCGGGTACGTCGCCCACTTCCATTGACGTGACGAACACCACTTACGCTTATTTCTCCATGAAAAAGGGAGATGCGTTCACCAAGCCATTCGGGCCGGACAGTTTCCTGAAACTCGACATCCAAGGCTTTAACGCTCTTGACGGCGGCGGCTCGTTGCTCGGGACCGTCGTGTTCTACCTCGCCGACTTTCGAGGGGGCCTTAAAACGATCGTCGACACCTGGAACACCGTCGACCTCACCTCCTTGGCGAGTGCTCGCAGTCTGAGGTTCGGCATCGAGTCGTCGGACAATGACCCAAAATTCGGAATCAACACCCCGGCATATTTCGCGGTCGACAACCTGAGACTCTCGCAAGCCTCGGTCCCCGAACCGTCGAGCCTCCTGCTTTTTTCGGCGGCTTTGGTCGTGCTTGGGTCGGTTCGTTGGAAGTCGAAAATGCGTTGAGGTCTGAGGAATCAGTTGGAAATCATTTCCCGCTTGGTTTCACAGCTTCTGGGTGCCACTGGAGCAGTTTCCGCTTGAGTGAATCGTCATCACGAGGGAAGAACCCTCACCAACTCCCCTTTGGAAAAAGGGGAGAGCCAGAAAGACCAAAACGTCCTCCCTTTTCCAAGGGGGGATACAGGGGTGTTCCGTTCGCGACATCAGAGTCTACCGCTACAATCAATTGAGAATCCCACTAATGTTTGATAAATAACTACCTCCGACTTAATAGAGCAGCGTCAAGCCTTACAACCCAAGCAGGCCGGCTCGCGTGAATTCACCTCGACGGGAGCGCGTTTTGGGGAATGCCGGTTGATTTGTTTGCGCAGGATCACGACGAGTTTGGGACGTTCCTTCGCGAACGACCGCGAGGTCCGACGCTTCGCAGTCCAACTCGTCTTCGCTCAGCTCGTCGTCGTAATCCTCTTCGATCTTGGGACTTACCAACGGTCCGGCCACCTCTCGGGTTTGCGGCGTTGGCTTCGTTTCGTCATCCTTGCGCGTCGTTCGAATCAGGCCCAGGAGCGCCGTCATTCTCCTGGCCAATGCGCTTTCGTAACGCGCCAGGCGCGCGACTTCAGGGTCGGTTTGCGTGTTTAATCCGTCGGCTCGGTCGGTCCGTTCGAGTTCGTCGATTTCCTTGAACATTTCGGCCAAGGTCGAGAGCCGCTCCACTTCCTCCGCGACGACTCGACGACGCGCCTCGGTTTGGGCGGCGCTGTCGTGTGTCTTGAAGGCGAGCGGATGCAGGTCGTCTCGAAACACCTCGGGTACTCCCAGCAGGTCGAGCGCCCGGTCGACCTGGGGAGCGGTCCAGCCCTGGGGTTGATCGAGCCGGACTTGGAGTTCTTTCCAGGTTTTCAAAAGCCAGTTCAAGCCTTGGCAGGTCCGACTCAATTCAAACGAAATGCGTTCAGGTTGGCTGGAAAGCTTATCGGCCAAGGCCGCGACTTCGGCCTGTCGGTCGCGGTCCCAGACCATCCCGGCACGCTTCGAGGCCCTGGTTCGCGCGGCGGTTTCTTCCCGCCAGCAAAGTTTGACGCGGGTCATCGTGGTGGCGGCCAATTCGACGAGGTCACTCTCCAAAAGGTTCTGAGGCGCGATCGACTC
>JAYVYS010000571.1:0-2337 GCA_043784005.1 Isosphaeraceae bacterium | reverse complement strand
AGCGCCTTGGAGTCGAGCCTTGCCGATTCCCAGATCTCCATCGAACGGAAATGCGAGCGGTCGGGATTAGGATATCCCACCCCCTGCACCACCGCGAGCTTGCCGTCTTCGAGCAGTTTGGCCATACCTCCCATGCCCGGATGGAGTCCGATTTCCTTGTCGATCTTGTGAAGTTGACTCGGGTTGAGCCGCAGCGCGCGGCGTCCTCGTGAGTAGCCGTCAAGGCCGAAGGGAACAACTGTATTCAGGCCATCATTCCCGCCGAGAAGCTGGACCACGACGAGGACTCGGTCGTTGGCGTTATTCTTCGGATCGGCCCCGGCCGCTTCGGCCGACCGACTCAAGAACGTCGGGACCGTCGCCGCTCCCATCGAGACCAGGGTGCTGGTGGCGAGTGATGCGCGGAGGAAATCGCGGCGGTTGGCGGGCATGTAGGGATCTCCGTTTGAATGAATTGAGTATAAAGGAGGTTGGGTGCCACCTGGTTCGTACTCGAACCCGTGCCCCGAAGCCCCGACATAACGCACGGGTTCGAGTACGAACCGCGTAGCACCCTGTCATTTCTCTTTTCTACCTTGAAACAGGGAAGGGCAATGGAGTTAGAAAACCCCGCCTCACGCCAACTGATACTCGGGTGCGGTCAGCACCAGCGTCGCGGCTTCGCGAGCCGAGGACGCGGGATTGGGGGCCTTTCGAACCGCGGACTCGATCGATTCGCGGACCTTGCGGTCAAAGGCGTCTTGAACCAGGAGGTCAGCATAAAACCGCGATATCTCTTGCGGAGTGCTTGCTCCATGGCTCCCGGCAAGAGCGATGGGATTGAGCCTCTTACCGAGTGCCGCGTTGTCGGAACCCAGAATCACCAGGGCGAAGTTGGTCCGTGTGAGCATGGCGGTCGAGTTCGCCCAGGAAGGGCCTCCCTCCCACCCCGCGACGCTCGGCGGGGCGAATAATCCCTGCCCCATCCGTCCGCACGCCTCTGCGATCGCATTGGCCTGGACTGTGGGCTTGACGACCTCCATCGCCCGGAGTGTCCCCACGGTGAACTCGACGGGGCTTTTGACCCGGTGTCGGCGAATCGATTCATCGAAGAACAGGTTGGATCTCAGGATCATCGCCAGCGGCACCTTGACCTCGTACCCGGATTCGCGGAACGCCTTCGCCAGAGGCGAGATCAGCGCGGGAGAAATCTCGTCCACATCGGACAAAAACGCCCGGACGAGCTTGACGCAAAGGAACTCCGCGCAGGCCTTCTGCTCCAGAAGAATCCCCGGAATGTCGTCGCCGTCGAAGCTCCCCGAGTGGCCGAGGATTGTCTTCTCACCGCCGTCGTGCTGGGCGGCGACTTCTTGAAACTGATCACGGGTCACAAACCATCCCGTGAACGCCCGCGCGGCTTCCTGAATGTCTTTCTCTGTGTAATGACCGCGTCCCAGAGTAAAGAGCTCCATCACCTCACGTGCGTAATTCTCGTTAGGATGCGCCTTGCGGTTCGCGGTCGAATCAAGCCAGATGAGCATCGCCGGATCTTTGCCGATCGCACCCAGTAGCGACTTGAAGTTGCCGAGTGCCGATGACCGTAACAAGTCATTCTGGCGCTGCATGAGTGCGGCGTTCTGGACTTTCGCCTGCGAAGTGGCGAAGTGGTTGTGCCAAAACACGGTCATTCGCTCGCGAAGCGGGTGTCCCGTGAAAACCATCCTGTAGAGCCACAACGCCTGAAGGCCGGCCAGGTCGGCGGAGGGGGCGAGTTGGCGCGCCATCTCGTCGGCAAGGGCATCGAACTCTGATGCGGGCCGACCATCGGCGGCGGTCGATTCGCCGTTCAAAATGCGATCGATGCTTCTCTCAGGCCCCTCCTTGAGATCGCGTTGAAGCATGGTCCACGGCGCGGCGAAACCGCCCCGGCGATGCAAATGAGCCACTCTGGCCAGATCCCACGGAGCCTTCGCGGTCGGCTCGAACGCGGCCCAGGCGCGTTCCGGGTCGTTGAAGAGGAGAGGAGCGTTCATCGTGCGTGTCTCGTGGGAGGAGAGGCGGACCGATGGCCGAAGTGAATTCGGCCATCGGTGTTCGGCCATCGGCCGTCATTTCCCGAGCTTGAACTCCAGCCCGATCTTCGTCATCTCCGGATCGTCCTGGATGGCCAGTCGGCCCTGGCCAAGGTATCTCAACAACGCGGCGAGAAGCCCGACCTCGGATTCGGCCTGCTCTTTGGCATGGCCTTTGTCGAGCATGTTCCGCATCACAAGCTGGTCGCGGTTGAGGTCGACGAGTGTCGCAAGCGCGTTGGGCAATGGCGTGGGCTCTGGCCATAGATTAATCTGGCCTATAGCC
>JAYVYS010000570.1:0-2964 GCA_043784005.1 Isosphaeraceae bacterium | reverse complement strand
GGCGAAGCGAGATACAAGCCGGGGCGGGCTGGTTCCCACGTTTTTCTCCGCCATGATGGGCTTTCATGGAGGAAGCCTGAACGTCTCCAGTACGGCGAGTGTCGCGAACTATTCGATCGCAGGATACAAGAGCGTTAACGGCCTGAACGCCAATCTGCTGCCGATTGTCCTCGACGTGATCACCTACGACGCGATGATGGCAGGTGTAGGAGCGGTTCTCGGTGCCGCGACCGACCAGTACTCCTATAATCCCGTCACCAAGACCGTGAGTAGTGGCCCCGATGGTGTGCCGGAGACCCTCCTTTTCCCGGTCGCCTCCGGGAATCCCGGCAACTGGGGAACGGTCAAGATCGGAGTCAGCAACAACAGTACAGCCACTCTCGCCGCGCAGATCCAGTACGGCGTCACTCCGTCCCAGCTCTCGAACTATCCCAACGGCACGATCGCGCTCGATACAACACAGACACCACCGTCGATCACATTCGGTGGAAACCCCGGCATCAGCGCGGGGATCAAAAGCTCCCTGACGGCCATCATTGGAAACCCAGTATCCATCCCGATTTATGATCTGACAGGAGGCAATGGCAACAACGCGTGGTATCGCGTGATCGCTTTTGCTCCGGTCCGGATCATGGCCGCGAACTTCCAGGGCAATCCCAAGTACGTCGTCGTTCAGCCTGCCCTCGTGTCCGACCCGACCGCGATTAAAGGCAATCCGCAGACGTCCTGGACCAAAGGCGGCCTGATCGTCTTGCATCTCTCACGGTAGAAAACGACTTGATGTCTGCTCACATCTCGTGAAAATTACTCGTTCGGCCTCATGCCGTAGCACCTTAGGAGGTGTCTCATGCGACTCCGCGCCCGATTGATCTACGCCACCACCCTGCTGCTCGCCGCCGCCATTCTTCCGGCCGTCCCGATTGGTGAAGCTGTCGCTCAAGTGCCGCTACCATTGTCGGCGGTCCCCGACATGGTTCAGGAGGACTGGGTACTCGTGATTGGCGACCCCGATCCGCTCGCCGTCGGACCACAAATCACCACCGTCATGTCTCCCAACGCGATGGATCAGACCACCCCATTCGCGGCCTTTGACATGAACTATCTAGAATATCCTGCTTTCTTCCCGGGTGGGATGCAGGTCCAGGTCTGGTCCGACGACTCCATCCTCACGGCGGCATCGCAGAATGGGGGGCTCTTCAACACCCCCGGCGAGTCGGTCACCTGGACGCAAAAGATGTGGCTTTCCGGCGGCATGGTCGGCTATGACGTTGATAATGGCCAGTCCACAACCTGGGGCAAGTTCGGCCAGGGGGCGTTGCTGCGCGTGGGCTTTCAGGCGCAAGTCAACTCCCTGGCGGGGTACGATCCGGGCGACTCCGCGAATCGTTCCGGTGCGAGCTGGGAGTCGAATCGAGTCCAGAGCCTGACCCTTGTGCAGGTGCGATACTATTCCAAAGGAGTGTTGATCGGAACAGACTCCACGGAGCGGGTGGTCGTCGCGGAAGAATAAATCGACCGCCGAGCCGCGATTCCTGAAATCTCAGACCATTGGCACGGAACATGGCAACCAAGGCCATCGTCAAGGGAAATCCTTTGACGATGGCCTTTCCGTATCCCAAACCAACGGTGGTTATCAAAGCAGGCTGTTGTTGTAGCTATTGGTCGTGGTCGGACCCGCCGTGCTCGTGGCCGTCAGTCGCAACGCCGAGGCGGCTGACTGATACGTCGCGTTGAACGTTTGAAGCGCTTGCTGCACCAGCCTGGCGTCCTGGTTCAACGTGCTCGACGAGGTACCCCCCCGAACCACCACCGCAAAGGTCGGAGAGGGAACCACCACCGGAAACATTCCCCACGCCGGTCGCGGAAGGCGTCCCCAATCCCTCGCCGATGGGAATCGCACGGAACGTCGAGAGCACCAGACGCTCTTCCAGGTTCTCAAACGAAAGCCCGCTCTTCCTCGCCCGGCGCGACCCGACCGGCACGGGATGATCGCGTCCCAACACAAGCAAACTCTTCAGCATGTTCTCAAAACGACTCATGGTACTCTTCCTCGCTCAAAAAGGCGTCAATCTGTCAAGACGTGATGGGAACCGACCGCCCGGCAAGCCACGGTTCCCTTTGAGTGATGGGCTCGGTCTTCGAAGCTCGTTCCCGCAATCGCGATGTGGCGTTCCTCAAAGTAGAGCGAATCGAATGGTTCGCACCGCGCGCCGGAGTCGAATTTTCGATCGAATCTCCGTGAAAGAAAAAACGAGGGAAAGAGCTGTCCCCAGCCCGTATGGTTTTCCGTTTCCGAGACTCGCGGAAGTCGGTGCGCTCGCGTTTCACGACGGATCGGAACTTTACGAGCCCGCTCTTTCCTTTCCTCTCATGTGAGAATCCTCAACGATGCGGTCGCCGATTCACACTCCGAGCCGACGCCTCTTTCTGGCCACGGCCTCGACAAGCCTCGCGTTCTTCGCGACCAAAGGAGTCTTCGCGGATCAACTCATGCGAACCCCTCCGATGACGGAAGGGCCGTTTTATCCCGACAAAATGCCGCTCGATACCGACAACGATTTGATCATCATCAACGACAAGATCACCCCCGCCATCGGCGAGATCACGCATCTGACCGGCAGAGTGCTCACGCCATCGGGCAGCCCCGTCCGCGACGCCACCGTCGAGATCTGGCAGTGCGACGCGAACGAGGTTTACCTTCACTCCGGCGACAGCGATTCCACGCGAAACAAGCAAGACAAAAACTTCCAGGGGTTCGGCCGGTTCACCACCGGGTCGAAAGGCCAGTACTATTTCCGGACCATCAAGCCGGTTCCCTATCCTGGACGCCCCGCGCCTCATATTCACGTCAAGGTGAAGCGCGGAGGCCGCGCGCTGTTAACCACGCAAATGATGATCAACGGCCACCCCGGCAACGCCCGCGACGGCATCTTCTCCGACGCCGGAAGCCTGATCAACCGCGAA
>JAYVYS010000569.1:0-2190 GCA_043784005.1 Isosphaeraceae bacterium | reverse complement strand
GGGTCCGCAATAGCGGACCATGTATTGAGTTGAGTCGAGATGGTCCGCAATAGCGGACCCTACAACACTGAGAGGGTGATTGACCTTCCATCTCCGGAGTTTGTCCAAGCCCCGTCCCAGTAGGCCACGACGTAGCGCTGAACTGTGGTCCGACCGACGCCGACGATCTCGGCCGCACCGCTCCTCGGTCAGTTGAACACGAAGCGAAGCAATGGTGTGCTTCCTTGCGTTGCGAATCGAGCGGAATGGATATCCTTGCGGGCAAGGTTATCCCTCTATCACAATCAACCGACCCGGGAACGTCTCATCCCGTTCCCCGCGGAGTATCAGTCATCACCTGAGCGGGCACGCACGAGGCGGCGAACTCGGAGACAAGAGTGTTGAAGTGGCCGTGGTGTTCGAGCAAGCCCATGTGCTTGGCGGGCGAGAGGGTGACAAGTTTGCCGCGGGGAACCGCTTTGGAAATGAATTCCGAGGCGTCGGGTAGCGTCGTGGTATCCTTGTCTCCCGCGACAACAAGCACAGGGACGCTAATGGTGCCCAGCGTTTGAGTCGCGTCGTAGGCGAGCATTCCCAGCATCCCCCGCGCCAGGACATCCGGTCGCGCATGAGGCATGTACCGGGCGACAAACTCGACCTGGCCGGACGATTCGGTTCCCGCGAACGATGACTTCTTGGTGGAACGGTAAGCGGAGCCGTTGAAATAGCTCATCCAGTTCATCACCCAGACCAGCGGCCACAGCACGATCGTCAGATACAGCAAGGGGACGATCACGGGCTTCTCGATCGCGGTGTAGAACGCCGCCATGGAAGTGGTCCGCACGGGATTGGTGTAACTCGTGTGAACCAGAACGAGCCCGGTCACCTTCTGTTCGATGACTTGGGGAAACGCCTTGGCGAGCGTGAGAATAATCATGCCGCCGATACTATGGCCAACAAGAAGGGCAGGGTGGCCTTCCGCCAGTCCGAGCACCGTATGAAGGTCGGCGGCGAGATTTTCCAGGCGATAATCATTATTATCGGGTTTCTTGGACAGGCCGAGCCCCGGCTCGTCCCAGACGATCAATCGGAATCGTTGGGCGAGGTCTCGCTTGATATAAAACCACTCGGTGCTGTTCGCCCCCCAGCCGTGCGTGAGGACGATGGGAGGGGCGTTGCGCGGTCCATAGCACTCAGCTCTTAGAACCGAACCGTCGGGGCGGTTCAGCATGAAGACTTCGCCCTGGCGCTCGTCGTTGGGCACATCCGCGGAAACCTGTTGACCTTCCGCGGACCCACTGCCAGCCAGGAGCTTGCTCACTCCTTGAATCAGGGGACGGCCCAAGACGGCCCAGGTTAATAACAGGATGCCCGCCGCGAGCAATCCCGTTTGTTTATTGAGCCCCGGCTCAAATCGAAAGACTCGGCGCGTGGCTACGGGGATCGTGCGTTGCGGAAGGTCGTCGCGGTTCCGATCGCGAGCCGGAACGGCGTCGACCTCGACAGTTTGCACACGGATCGGCTCGACGACATGGGATTCGTCGTACCAGAGCTTGAGCAGATAGACCGCGCCCCCGAGCACTGCGATTCCGAGAAGTCCGCGAAACCAAATCCCCAGGATCGAGAACGGCATGAACGGCATCAGTTGAACCCCCGCGGATGGAGAGCGGGTCGCAACGGCGAAATGCCAACGACCAGTCAACGCACCCCTTTCATCGCCCGAGCTAAATGCAACCCGGGTGCCAAGAGCGGGAAGTAAGATTGCCGGGGTTGGGTTCCTCAATAAAGGGCGGTGAAGAGCTTGCGACGGTATTCGTTAGCAAGCTCGGAATCCGCGGGAAGGAGCTGGAAGATATTGAGCATGACCTGTCTCGCTTCCTCGCTCAGAGGCTTGCGTTGAGTTTCCACCAGGTCGAGGGTGATCGTCAGGGCCTCGGGATAGCCCACGGGTCCGGAAGCGGCGAGCGCTTCGGCGAGCTTGAGGCGGGCGGAGGGGTCTTCCGGATTGGCGGCGATGGCCGCGCGGCAGGCTCCCACACCGCCAGTCGTCGCGGCCTGGTCATGCAGGGCCAGGTCCGCCTTCACGGCCTCAGCCTCGGGTTCAAGGTATCCGCGCGCCTCGAGCGCCGAGAGGATTTCGCGGGTCTCGTCGACCTTGCCTTGATGAAGCAAGACATGGGCGAGCCCGGCCTTGACCAGCGGTGCATTCGC
>JAYVYS010000568.1:0-20874 GCA_043784005.1 Isosphaeraceae bacterium | reverse complement strand
ATGGTGAAAGGCGGGGTCATCTCAACACCTCACGGCGACGAGGCCGACTTCGCAGGCATTTTCGCGGCCGACACCCGCGGGGTGTTCGTGGGCACCTTGCCTCCCTGATCTGATGTGATGAGATGAGAAGGCGCGATCGTGCGAATCCCAAAGAAAACCAGCGGAGATTCGCGGTCCTCGTGTTCGGGACGGACGGATTCTCTGAATTTGTCGCCCATGACGACCCGACATGACGGGAGAGAGAATCCCCCCAAGCACGAAACAGGACGTCTCACGAAATGCGAACGACCAGCGCAGATCCCACGTCCACGCTGCGGAGTGGGCGGTCGTTTCGCCGGATTTCCCCCGCCGACACGGGCATCGCGTCCGAGTTCAGTCGTCTGGACGAAATCGGAATGCTTTATCGTCTTTGGCGTTCTCAGCTTGACCATTGCCAGAGTCCGACCGACCCCGGCATGGTCTACCTCGCGTCTCACTTCCGGATGAGACTCACCCTGGAGCGCCATCTGCGAGTCATCGACCTCCTGGTCCCTCATGTCTACGGAAAAGTGCTGGAATGGGGCTGCCGCCACGGACTGGACTCGTGCGTTTACCGGATGCGGCTACGGGATGCCGTGGAACTCCATGGCTGCGACGTATGCGACGCTGACGATTACCGCCCTTTCCACGATTTCAGCGGAATGCGATACCGGCGATTGAATCATCCCTATCAGTTGGAATACGAAGATAATGCGTTCGACGTCGTCACCAGCAACGGCGTGCTCGAACACGTGCCGGATGACGATCGCTCGATCGGCGAAGTACATCGGGTTTTGCGTCCCGGCGGGGCGTTCCTGATTACATGTTTGCCGAACGCATTCAGCTACACCGAGGCCCTTCAGCGATGGCGCAGCGGTGCGGCTCACGACCGGCTTTACACTCTCGGCCAGACTCGGGCGATGCTCCGCGATCATGGGTTCAACGTCTCAGAGATGAGACGCCTCTTCATGGTTCCGACAATGCTCAACGGTTTGCCTGAGATCGCGAAATTCGCCTATCAAAAGGCATCGCGTCTGGTCTGGGTGGCCAACGACCTTCTAGAGCGAACTTGGCCGCTGAACCGCTTCGCCAGCAACCTCATGATTGTCGCTCATAAGCGTTCGTAAGTCGCGACGGACGCCCTGAAACACTCCTTGCCATAAGCCGGCGAGTGCAGTCGTTGCGAACCTTCCTCTGACCGCTGACAGGCTTCAACCTTGTTCGCGGCCCTGTACCTGCTTGAGTACGGGTCGGGGGCGTGTAACATGAGACCGTCGCCGTCACTTGCCGGCTACCCAACGCCGATCGATCGCCCCGATTCCTTTCCTTGCGGAACCTCCACAACGATGCGACACCTTGCGCCCCGATTGCTCGCGATAATCCTGACGCCATTAATCTTTGATGCGACCGCCGCTCGTGCCGACGATCCTCCTGGTAAGTCCGGGACTTATACCTTGGTCTTCCCGGCGAGCGATATCGCGCGCCTGTCCGATCATCCCGCCGATATTCCTGTCGCGGACAAATATACGGCCAAAGTGTGGGCACCCGGGAATCAAGTCTGGTCGCTGGCGGTCGACGGGGCCAAACTGACCTTCTCCTCGAAAGTGGACGGAGACGACGGGAAACCCCGCTGGCAAACCGTCGGCGTTGGTGAATTGCCCAAAGCGCCGATAACGATTGTCGTGACCACTTCTGAGAAGACGGAGAAAACCAAGAACGCCAAGCCCGCTCCCCTTCCCGCGATTCTCATCCTGACAAACAACCCGAGTGATGACCCCTCGAAGGCCTTGGATGCGATTCGTGGTCAGGTCGCTTCCACGGAACCGACGCCCGACCCCAGGCGAACCCATCTCCGCACCAACCGGGAAGGGGCCGACTTTCGGCCTCCCGCCACGGTCCAGGCGTGGAAGGATCGCGCCGCGGCGGTTCGTGAACAACTGCTTGTCACGACGGGCCTCTGGCCCATGCCACCGAAAACCACGCTCAACCCGAAGGTTTACGGCAAGGTTGAGCGCGACGGATACACCATTGAAAAAGTCGTCCTCGAAACCCTTCCAGGTTTCACTCTCAGCGGCAATCTGTATCGACCGATCGGAAAACCCGGCAAGCTCCCAGTGATCCTATGCCCGCATGGGCACTGGGAAGACGGCCGCGTGAATCCCGAGGTCCAGCCGCGTTGCGTGCATTGGGCACGATTAGGGGCGGTTGTATTCATGTATGACATGGTGGGATATAACGACAGTAAGCCATTCACACACGTCTTTCTCAACGACAGACTCCGCCGCTGGGGAATGAGTCTCGTCACATTGCAAACCTGGAATGGTATCCGGGCGCTCGACTGGCTCTCGACTCTGCCCGACGTCGACCCCGCACGGGTCGGCTGCACGGGCGAATCCGGTGGCGGCACGCAGACGTTTCTCCTCACCGCGATCGACGATCGCGTGAAGGTCTCCGCCCCCGTGGTGATGGTCTCGGACTCGTTCCAGGGAGGCTGCGTTTGCGAGAATTGCGCGGGCTTGCGGATCGGCACCGACAACGTCGAGTTCGCAGCGCTCACCGCCCCTCGCCCGCTCAAGCTTGTCGGAGCTTCGGGAGACTGGACCAAGCTCACGATGTCCAATGCCTATCCGACGCTCCGTCAGGTCTATTCGCTTTACGGCAAGACCGACCGCATCAGTGCCGACGTGTTTGACTTCCCGCACAACTACAATCAGACTTCGCGCAACGCGGTTTACGCCTTCATGGGCAAATGGCTGCTGGGGATCGAAGATCCGTCGAGCACCCGCGAAGGCGCGATCACACTGGAAAAGCCCGAGGATCTTGTCACGTTCAATAAGCTGACCCCAGCGCCGAGCTACCGGAGGACACCGGCCGAACTTGAAAACGACCTGATCGCCATCCAGACTCGGCAACTTGAATCGCTCGCGCCTGCCGGTAATTCCGCCGCATGGGAAGCCTCGCGAGCGCTTCTCCTCACCAGCCACAAGGTCCGAGTCGGTCTCGTCAATCCGACTCCGGCGGAGATGGATTCGCGAGAGTTGCGAAGAGTCGTCCGCGAGGGTGCCACCGAGATTCACACCGTGATCGGCCGCAAGGCGATAGGCGATCAGATCCCGGTGGCACGCCTGTTCCCGAAGAACCCGAACGGCCGATTGACGGTTCTCGCGAACCCACATGGGAAAGCGATCCTCGCGAACGAAGGCCGAGGGCTGATGATGATCAAGGATTTGCTCTCGCGAGGACAGAGCGTCGTCGTCTTCGACCCGCTGTTCGTGGGGGAAGCCTTCGACCCGTCGAACCCGGTCGCGAAGCGTCCCGACACCGTCCATTCCGATACGTATAACCCGAGTGTCGCCGCCGAACAGATTCAAGACTTGGCCACGGTGATCGCGTGGGCGAGGTCTCAGCCGGACGTTCACGAGGTTAGCCTGATCGGCCAAGGGCGATCCGGCCCGCAAGTGTTACTCGCCCTTCCTCTGCTTTCGGGTCTGGCGAGGACGGCGGTGGACCTTCATGAGTACGACGACGGTGACGGCTCAATTGCGCTTCCGGCCGAACTCGATCTTCCCGGTCTCCTGCAATCGGGTGGTTTCAAAGCCGCCGCGGCGCTCTCCGCACCCAGACCGCTCTGGCTCCACCGAACCGGACCCAAGTTTGACCGTAAGTGGGTCGACAAGGCGTATGGATTGGCGGACGCTTCTCATGTTCTCAAGGTTGCCGAGGGCAAAGCAGAGCCGGCGGACATTGTGAAATGGATTGATGCGGGGGAGTGAAAGTCATCGGGGGGCGTTCAGAGCGCCCCCTCCTTCTCCAGCTTCTTGTAATGAACGAATGAATACACCACGGGCGACAGCAACGACGCCAATAAGACCGCGAAGGACCAGACCACCGGCACTCCGGTGACGAAGATCAAGAAACCCATCACGCTACCGCCCACCATTGTCCACGCCGCGAATCGATGAGTGTCGTTCCAGACACGGTCGCTGGCGAGCGTCCAGGGAACGCGTACTCCGACGTAGAAATTTTTGCGGACCTTACCCAGCACATTACCGATCAAGGCGAAGAAGAGGAACATCCCTCCGAAGAGCACGCGCGTCATGTCAAACGGATCTCGTCCCGCGACCTGCCGCCAGGTAAAGAGCATCGCGACGATGTGGATGTAAGCGAACATCCCCAACGCGGCTACCATGATGAACTGAAACGTGGTCTTGAACGGCTCGATCTCACAGTCTTTGGGAGAGAGCCAGGGTAAGAGCTTGAACAGGGCGAGAAATCCCACCATTGTCGCCGGTAACAAGAACAGTCCCAACGGCTTGGAGCCATAGCCATCGACCTTGCCTTGAAGATTCCAATGCGTCGGTATTTTCTCGGGCAAGTTCGGATAGAGGACCACCGAAACCACGATGGTCCCGACCGTCAGCCCGATGGCGAGCCAGCCGTACAAATTCGTCCGCGTCATCGTCAAGGCTCCTGCGTCTCGGAGGGCTGAGCCGGCTCTGAACGGGCACCGAAGAGGTCCCACATCCGGGTCATCACATCCTGGAGCACCGTTGTGTTAAGGCTGTAATAAATCTGCTGGCCATCTCGGCGACTGCGAATCAAGTCGGCATCTTTTAAAACGGAAAAATGGTGGGACATTGACGGCTTTGTCATGTCGAAACGCTCCGCCAGCTCCCCGGCTTTGCGCTCTCCGCCGCCAAGGAGTCGCAAAACCTCTCGCCGGGTCGGGTCTGACAACGCCTTCAACGCCTGGTTCATGCCCGACATCGTAAGTCCATTCGCACGATACGCAAACTTATTTAGGATATCGTCTAATTATCGAGTCGAAGGGTGTGACGTCAAGACGTGATCGGTCCTCGGATCGGGAAACCGTCGAGCCAACCCATCGGCCTTGGTTGCGGTTGACGGATGAAGACGCCTTGGCTAAGGTTCGCCGGGAAACCGGAATGCTCGGCTGGAACGTGAACGCGCGCCAGGGAAGGTGCGTCTCGCTCCGCGATCGGCCGACCCGCGTGAACGCGGTTAAGGACAGGGAGGTCCTCTTGATGAGAATCGGATTCGATATGTTCGCGGTGCAATCGCCCCACCACGGGCATCGTGGGATCGGACGCTACAGCGCGAATCTCGTTTCCACCCTGCTCAAGCGTGATGACGACCACGAATACATCCTCTACGTCTACGACGCCCTGCCCGCGAAGCGGGTTCCTTCATCGACGAGAGCACGGATTCGCAACATCCCCGTCGACGGCGAGGCCGGCACAAATCTCCCTGCCTATCTCGACAAACTCGTCCAAACCAATCCCGACGATCTCGATGCGTTCGTGGTCCTCAGCGCGTTCGAGAAATGGGGACACTATACCCCTCCAAGCCATCCCAAAAACGGCTTGAAGATGTTCGCCGTGGTTTACGATCTGATCCCGTTCTTGTTCCAGAACGAGTGGGAGCCCGACCCCCTCTTGCGCCGCCATTATCGGGTACTTGAACAACTCTCTCGATACGATGCGCTCCTCGCCATCTCGGAGGCGACGCGCAAAGATATCCTGGCCCTCCTCAAATTGCCGCCCGATAAGGTCGTGAATATCAGCGCGGCGAGCGATCCCACCTTTTTCTTTCCAGATCGAGACCCAACGCTTCCCCCCGCTTCGAAGAAGTGCCTTGACGCACTTGGCATCCAGAAGCCATACGTCTTGAATGTCGGAGGGATTGACGATCGCAAGAATCTCCCTAAGTTGATCGAGGCGTTTTCGGCACTACCCCCCAAGCTTCGCCGTGAATATCAGCTTGTCATCACATGCAAGCTTTGGGAATACGGGTTGCACTGGTTGAAGTCTCTGATCGCGAAATTCGATGTCGAAGGCTCCGTGATCCTTACCGACGAGGTCAGCGACGAGACCCTGCGATTGCTTTACCAGCGTTGCGCCGCGTTCGCCTTTCCTTCGGCTTATGAAGGGTTTGGGCTCCCGCTCCTTGAGGCGATGCACTGCGGCGCGGCGGTCGTGGCGGGGAACAATTCCTCGCAGATCGAGGTTGTCGGCGATGCTGGCCTGCTCATCGACGCCGGTGACGCCATCGAGCTTAAAACGCGAATGGAGGAGATTCTCGACAACCCCCTCCTCGCTCAAAAACTGGGCGAAAAGGCGATCTCTCAGGCGGAAACATTCCACTGGGAACGAACTGCGAGCCTGGCCTTGATGACCCTTTCCCCTCTCGAAACCAATACGCGCTCCACCCGCCGTGTTCGCTTCGATCAGGGCCATGGCCGGAAGCCGACGATCGCCTTTCTTTCCCCGCTGCCGCCGCGAAAGTCGGGAGTGTCGGACTACTCGGCACTTTTGCTCGAAGAGCTTCGAAAAACCTATAAAATCGACCTCTTCCACGACACGGGATATGTTCCCGAGCCCGCGCTTTCCTGCGACGAGTTCATGACCTGCGACTACCGCCTGTTTGAGCGATTCGCCGCCGTCAAGAACTACCACGCGATCGTCTACCAGATGGGCAACTCGCCCTATCATGACTTTATGTATTCGATCCTTCAGCGGCATCGCGGCGTGGTGACGCTTCACGATTTTTGTCTCGCGGGCTTCCATCTCAACTACGGCCGTCGAAAGGGACTCGGAAACTCATTCCTCCGCGCTGAGTTGATGAAGTGGTATCCAGAGTGCCGCGGCGACGTCTTGCGAATGCTCGACGGCGCCGGGCGGGACAACGAACGAATCGTGAGAGCGTGTGCGACGAACGGCTGGTTTCTCAACCTTCAGATCCTCGAAAGCGCACAGGCCACAATCTTTCACTCGCCCTGGTGTGAAACACAGGTTCGTACGCGGTCGCCGCTCTATGCCGATCGTACGGTCGTGATTCCCTTCGGCGTCATCCCCCGGCATGTACACGCGATGGAACGTATCGCGCTACGCGATCGTTTCTCGATTCCACAAGATGCGCTTGTACTTTCGGCATTCGGATTCGTTCATCCTGGCAAATTGTGTCTGGAGGCGATCGAAGCGTATGCGCCGATTGCCCGAGAGAACGAGAACGCCATGTTCCTCTTCGTTGGCGAAGAGGCGGATGGAGGAATCACTCGCCGACACGCCGCCGAGCTTGGCCTGGCCGACCGCGTTCGCTTTCTGGGCAGGCAGCCGATGGACGCCTTTGATGCGTTGATGAACGTCACCGACTTGGGCATCAACCTACGCATGCCGCCGACCAACGGCGAAACCTCCGCCGCCCTTCTGAACCTGCTCGCGTCGGGCGTGGCGACGATCATCACCGATGTCGACACGTTCTCCGATTTCTCATCGACGATTGTCCGCAAGGTGCGTTGGGACACCGACGGGCTCGATGGGCTCAAGTCGGCGTTTCATGAACTCGCCTGCGACCGCCCAAGGCGCGAGGCTCTTGGTCGCGCCGCCTGGGCGTATGTCGACGAGTACCACGACTGGTCGCGGGTGGCCCGACTGTATGTCGAGGCGATCGAGCGATGCCACGACGAACTCGCGGTCTCGCGACCGGGTCTCGGCTATGCGAGCCCACATTCTCAAATCGGACGAAGCGTCTTTCCGGTCGCGAAGGCGCGTTAACTTCCTTCTTAGCCTCGCGTCAATCGGAACAGCCGGTTTCGGCTTTGACCCGAGGTGAAACAGGTGACTCATGAAATACTTGATCAAGCGACCGATGAAGGCCTTGTGGCGGTGGACGCATCCGGTGCGCAGGCCGATCACTCGAAAAGTCGAAGCGATGATCTCACGCGCCTGCTTGGTGCAACTCAGCACGCACCCGACAATGGTCTCGCCCGTTGGCGAGGAAACGGCTCTCTTGATGGATCATATGATCCGAGAACTTATCCGCCTTCAGACGCGGGTCGACAAACTTCAAGGCACCATCGAGGATCTGAGCGCGAATTCCTCGACGTTCGACCTCACCGTGGTCCATGAGCGCGATGGCGACGAAAGGGTCGCTCGGTCCGCCGCCGGATGAGCATCGCACCGAGGGCCCTGAACTCAAGAATCCCCGAGAGCGAGAGTGCGGTTCTTGGACATCGCTCAACGCAAGCGAGTCTTGTGTGTATTTTCAACGATCGTCTTTGAGGCCGGGATGTCTTCAAGCGGAGGAACCCGTTGGGCGTCGCGAAACGGGGCCATCATCACCCATTCGTTTCCTCGATCCGGTCCCGATAAAGAACGTTTCAGCGTCCCGGCCAGCTCTTCGCTGAAGGCCACCGCGCCTCGGACATTGAGGTGGACCGTGTCGTAGAAGACATCCTCGGGATAGTTCGCTTCTCTGCCGTCGATCACCACGGCCGTCGGATCAAGTTGCTGCACCAGTCGGGCGAGTTTCGTGAAGTAATCGTCAAGACCTTCGAGGTTTCGGACTCTCTGAATCGTCGGCCGCATGGGGGGAAGAACCCAGAAGACGCGAATCTTGTGTGCCTTTGCAAGGGCGATGAATCGCTTCAGATAGACTTCAGTCAAGGGATTCGACGTGGCGAGATCGGTTGCGAACGGCTTACGAGAAATCTCGGCCGGATTCGCTCCCGCGGGCGCTGCGGGAATGGCACAGCCCGGCATGAGTTGAACCCCCTGGTTGACTCTCCAACTTCGCAAATTCACCTCTGAGATTAAGGCCAGGTCGCTGGTCCGTCCCTCCAAAGAGGAGACCGTGGCCTTGCGGATCTCGAAGCGATCCTTATATGAGGATAATGTTCTCGCCAGAGTCATCGACGTGAAGAACGCCATGTCGCGCGCGGTCCAGGCGAGATCGAGCGTATCTCTGGTGGAGAGCATTTCGGGCCAGTATTGCAGGTTCACACGTAAGGCTTCGTGCTGCTCATTGATGTGATCCCGAGCGACCGGTCCATCCTGGCAATCGACCACGACTGCGCTCGGTCGCGCCCCGGATTCCAGGGTGGAACGCAGCAAGAAGTAGCTTGTGGGCATATGAGCATTACAGATTGCGAGATTGTACGTGCTCCTACCCGTTCCGAGCTGGATGGAACGCGGGACAAGCCCGAACTTTAACAGGCTCGTTCCGAGACAAAGGATCTCTTGCTTGAGCGATTTGTTCCGCGCCTGGTGCGCGCTGAATCTCCAGTTCGTTCCGACCATGGTCACAAATTGCGACCTGTGGCGTGCGAACGTACTTTCGACCCCGATGATCAGGATCAGCATGCCCAATAAACCGCGAGGCAGCGCAATCCGAGAGGATGGGTTCATCATCCATGAATCCTCCGAGGGATTAGCAAGCGCAACCAACGGTGCGCGGCGGGGATCGCGAGTCGAGCGAAATGTAACTAAACGCTAAAAAACCGTCTAGTGGAGCATCGCCGCCCAAAACGGCGGCGGGCATTGGCGCGGGCTGTGCATCCTGTTCGACGTAAGTATAGCTCAAATCCTATTTTGTGATTTGTGTTGGGGGGCCTGGCATCGGTCCGCATCGTGATCTGTTCGGCCTAGGGGAACGACGTACGGGTGCGACCGGTCCGCAGGGGTAGATTTTGCGAAGCCAGATCCGCCTTGCGTGTCGGGAGGACTCCGCGTTAATATTATCCCTTCGTTCGCACCGGGACGATGCTGCGCGGAGAGTGGGATTGCGGGCCGGTCGAACCCGATCTTTGACATGGAATAGCGCCGGGCGAAATCGTCGAGGCGTGGGTTGTCGGTCTCTGTCATCGAGACCGAGAGGGAGTTTTGGCTGATGTCACTCGACAAGAGCTTGAAGAAGGGGGGCGGCCTGGCCCGCGCCCGTAATGTTTTGTCCCGCGCCGAACGGCTCGCCGTCCTTCAAGAGGATGAACGCTGGGTTCCGGGTGCCGGGGTCTACAACTTGCCGAAGACCAAATATCGGCGACTTGCCCCGGGCCAGTCGGGTCCGAAACGTCCTGGCGTGGTATCCTGACGTTCTCTCGAGGTTATGGCTGACACATCGACCCCCATCCCATCCGTGGGCGGGGGTTTTTTCTTAATGAGAGTCAGGCGGTCTTCACGTCAGCGTCGTCGGTTGCGCATCTGGCAACGTATTAACCTCACTCGCGAAGAGGAAGTCTTGCTCGGTGACTCCGCCTTCGGCGTGGGTTGAGAGTTCCAGGCGAACGGTCCGGTAGCTGAGAACCATGTCAGGGTAATGATCGGCCTTTTCCGCGATCGAGCCGACCTGGCCGAGGAATTCCAAGGCGCGGCGGAACGAGGGGAATTGCCACGAGCGGACGAGCATATCGCCATGGCTTTCCCAGCCTTTGGCGTTGGGCAGGCGTTCGAGGATCTCTGGTCCGTTAAGCTTGGCCATGCGAGTCCCCCATTTCGGCGGAAGCGAGCGGGGCACAATGCGACGGAGTGGCGTCCGCCGCCGCCTCATATCGCGTCGAGAGCGCCTGTCGTATTATTTCCGCAGAGCGTCGGCGGAACAAGGGTCGGTGTGGTTTGAACACCGAAGACGGAAGGCGACTGTGACAACGACGACCCTGATCGTGTTCTGCGTGATGGTTGTCGGAGTCAGCCTGATCGGTGGTTTGCTTCCACTGGCGACGGTCCTGAGTCATACGCGATTGCAGGTTTATCTAAGTATCTCCGCAGGGACGATGCTGGGCGCGGCCTTCTTTCACATGCTTCCCGAAGCGGTGCGGTTGGGATCACCTTCCACCCTGAGCTGGTCGGTGTTGGGATTGCTGGCGCTGTTCTTCCTCGAACGGTTTTTCGCCTTTCATCATCACGAAGCGCCTGACGACCCCGACGATCCTTGTCCCACGCATGCTCACGAGCATTCGGACGGCCGCGGCGGTCATTCCGCAGGTTTGATCGACTCGTCGGCACCCGGGACAACGAGCGGTGGAGCGAAGGCTAAGGGAACGTCGCTCCACTGGGGTGCGGCGGCGTTCGGGCTCGCTGTCCATTCGTTGGCGGGAGGAGTCGCCCTGGCAAGCGCCTCGGCGGCCGACGTGGATGTCAGACACGGACCCGGGGCGGTCGCTTGGGGGGTCTTCATCGCCACGCTCGTTCACAAGCCCGCCGATGCGCTGACGATCGTCAGCTTGATGCTCCGCGCCGGGGCACCAAGGGCCCTGGCGCACCTGGTCAACCTCGGCTTCGCCTTGATGATCCCGACAGGGGTGATCCTCTTTTTTCTCGGAATCGATCGGTTGGGACCAACCGCCGCCACGACGCTGACCGCGGACGCTCTCGCCTTTTCGGCAGGCACGTTCCTTTGCATCGCGCTCAGCGACCTACTCCCTGAGCTTCAATTTCATGAACACGACCGATGGAAACTCTCGGCCGCATTGCTCGGCGGCGTGGCGCTCATGGCGTTAGCGCTTGCCTGGGAGTAACGGAGCGACTTTGCTCCTTGCGGGCGACTCTCTTTGTCCGACGCGGGCCGGATCGGCTCGGGAATCGGGCAGCCGACGGCCTCGGCATATTTGACCTTCACTTCGCGGCGATCGAGAATCGAGGCCACCGCGTCTTTGAGTTCGTGCGTCTCCGGATGTGCGTTTTGTTTACCGCGTTCGGGATAAAGGTCGTCAATCCGACCGTGATAACGAATCGAGCCCGCCGTATCCACGACGAACGCTTCGGGCGTGATCTTTGCTCCGAGTTGCTTGCCGAGTGTGCCCTTCGGGTCGTGGAGTACCGGAAATTTCAGGCCGAAGTCCTTCGAATGAGCCACCACGTCGGCGCTCGACAGGTCGGGATCGACACATACTCCAACGAACCGAACACGTTCGGCGGGAAAGCCGGCGGCGATCTGGTTCAAGGTCGGGCTGTAACCGTTCGAAATCGGGCATTCGGAAGAGTAAAAGATCAGAACCGTCGCCCCGCGATCCGGAGGCTTTAGCTCGACCATCCGTCCGTCCGGCCCTTCCGTCGCCTTGAGCTGGACGCGGGTCTCCGCCGCAACCACGACCGGCGTGGTGATGGCGACCAAGACCGCGAGCGGAAACGCGAACCGGCGAGAGGTCCATCGCGTCGAATGCCTTCGCAAGATACCAGTCATACGTTTCCATCCCCGAGGGGCCTGTCGCCTCGAAACGGCGATTGTCTTACGAGCCTCAATGATTCTATCTTATCAATCGACGACCGGTCTCGCCGCGCTCTTCCCGAGGGACTGAGTACCAAAAAGTCGATTCACGCCAGTGAATTCGCACGCGCGACACCTAAGCCGCTCGGTTATCATCGTTCAGACGAACGGATTTCCGAGAGTTTCGATGATCAGAGAGTTCGACGTCCCGCAGGGAATCAGAAAATCGTCAACTCCGGTGAGTCAGCCATGATTCACATTACATTAGAAAAACGTAAACTTATGAAAAATCTTGTAGTATTCGTCGTCGCCCTCTCGGTCCTTGGTCTGGTCGCTGCCGACGAGCCCGACAAGGCCCCATCGAAAGACCCGCAAGTCGCTTACGAGCTGAAATCCGCACCGGGGGCAGGGCAGGTCTTCCTTGCGAAGTTCGTGGGAGAGTGGGACGTTGCCAAGGCTTTCTTTCCCCGTTCCGGCGAGCCATCGCGGGCGAAGGGTACGTGCCGTCAGACAATGATCCACAAGGACCATTTTCTCCAATCCGACTTTATCTTCGGGGAGGGAGAGAACGCCTCGACGGGCCAAGGTTTGATCGGCTTCGAGCCCGAAACAGGGCGATTCACGAGCATCTGGACCGACTCGCGACAGACGCGGGTCTCGCTCCGACAAAGTCTTGAGAAATTCGATGGGCGGGCGATTGTGCTCTTTAGCAAATCGCTGGAGGACGAGGGTAAAGAAGCGCGCCGGTCGCGAACGATCACGACCCTCAAAAATGAAGGTCGGACCATCATTCATCGCCAGTACGCGCTGGGAGCCGAAGGCGCGGAAAGGTTGATGATGGAGCTGGTGATGACCCGAAAGACGGGAAAGTAACAGACCGGCCGATCCCATGGGAGGGTTGGTGCCGGACCCTCCGGGACGACGTGGACGTGTTATTTCCCATCCGAGGTCAAACGCTCACCCGCTTCTTGAAGGAATCGGCCCATCGTCGTGAAAAGCGTGCCGGCGGCATGTTGAGACGCGGCCAGGCCTGCTTGCAATGACTCCTTGCCCATTCCCTTCGGGTCTTGAATCACCGCGTCCATCGCCGATTTCAAGGCGGGCAACATCCTGTCTCGCGCCTGCTCGGCGTGCTCCATGAGGCTGCTCAGTCCGGCGGAGGCCTCGCTCCGGGTTTTTGAAGCCGCGTCGGTTACGGTTTGCGCATACAGTGAGGTCAGGGTTGTCAGATCTTCCTTGATCTTGTGGAGGTCCTGGTCGGCGAATTGTTTGCCCTGAGCGCGTGCCTCTTCCATCGCCATCTTCGCCGACATCGCCGTGCGGGAGAACCCATCACCGACTCCGTCGATCACCTGCCGCAAGGTCCCATCGGTGGGCACGCTCGACACCCCTTTATTCAAAGCATCGCTGGCGGCGTCCATCACGGAACGCGCGAGAGTCAGCAAGCCTTCGCCACTCTGTTGCGCTTTCCGCGATGCCTCGGCGACGAGAGCCGTGACTTTGGCGCGAACGTCTCCTCCTTCCGCAACAATCGCTTCGACCTTATCTCGAACGTCCGACTCCGCGGAACCGGTTGTCTCACTCATGGCATCCTCCTGGGTCGCGATGGAATTCCACAGTTCCCATTTTCGCCCCGATCCGGAGGTACGACAAGACTTGAGTCATCGCGGGATGAGACGGGGTCCGCCCGAGCTCCCTTTCCCCTACGACCCCGCCATAAGCTGCTCAATCGCGGTGATCCAGACATCCGAGGAGGTGCTGTCTCGGCTTTTACGCTTTGCGGAGGTCGAAAGAACGCTTGGTCCGATAATCACGAGAGGTTCCGTGACGGGAGTCGGCATAGAGGGTTTACCCAGGGCCGAGACCGAGTGTCGCGTCATGACTCCCAGCCGCACCAGGCTGCCGACCGATGCTTCGGCGGGAACATCCACGTAGTTCGTCAAACCGAATGTGCCTGCGAGACGGCCTCCGCTTGGAGCGAGTGAAAACCATTGGCCGGTGGAGGGGCGGTAAACCGCGACTTCCGTTCTTCCTGTCCCGTCATAGTCTCCCGGCACCGGAATATCGAGGAAGTTGGACCCTCCAAAGACTGTAAGAAAACGTCCACCGCCGGGACTGTTCACGAACCATTGGGCGGTTGCCGGACGGAACACCGCCATCTCGGTCTTACCTGTGCCGTCGTAATTGCCGGGAGCGGGGATGTCGTTGAGGTTGGTTGCGCCGAAGGTCCCAAGGAGACGTCCGCCCGTCGGTCCCAGAACGAACCACTGCGCCGTGCTTGGCCGGAAAACAGCCAGTTCGGCATGGCCAACGCCGTCATAGTCACCTGGCACGGGGATGTCGAACAGGTTGGTCGCGCCGAAGACGCCCAGAAGGTGCCCGCCAGTGGGGCCGAGAACAAACCACTGCGCGGTGCTCGGACGGAAAACGGCAACCTCCGCGTGGCCGACGCCCTCAAAATCCCCGACAACTGGAATATCAAAGAGCGAAGAGGCACCGAAGAAAATAGAGGGGTTTAAAAGACCCGCGGTGCTTTGCTGAATGAGCCAGGCGGCGGCGGAAGGTCGAAAGACGGTAAAGTCGGTGCGACCGTCGGCATCGAAATCACCCACCGGGACGGAGCCCGGCGGGGGTGGGGCAGGGGAGGCGTCGATGATCGTGATCGTGGACGTGGAGGGCGAAGCGAGCAGTGCGCCACTGGTGGGCGCGGAGAGGGTCAGATTCACGGTCTCGTTGCCGTCGGCAAGGTTGTCGTTAACAATAGGAATGCTGAAGGTTTTGACGAGTTCACCGTTCGCGAAGGAAAGCACGCCGTTGGTGGCCTGATAATCCTGTCCGGCTTTGGCCGTGCCGTTGCTGGTCGCGTAAGTCACGCTGAACGCCGAAGGCATCCCTCCCGACCGAGTCACCGTCACGAATAGGGAACCCCCGGTTTCATTAACGGAATAGGTCGGGGCGCTAAACTGGACGGTCGGCGACGAGAGCAGGTTGACCTGCCAGCCGATGTCTCGCAGCGCGGCGATATCAAGACTGGTGGCGAGCGAGCGGGTGCCGTTGGTGAGCACGGCGTCCATCAGGGCAGGCCCGCCGTTGGAGCGGACGGCGTCAGCCCAGTGATCTCCTGTCGCATTGACGGCAACCGCCGCATTGCCGTTCACGGCCCGGGTGGTCGGCCCATCAAAAAACCCGCCGGAAACGCGCGAATCCCACGAACCTGCGGTCCCGAGCCCGAGCACGTGGCCGATTTCATGTTCGGCGACGGAAAGGAAGTCGGTCTGGTTTGATCCCAGGCCTATGAGGCTTTGGCCGAAATACCAATTGGTGCCGCCTGTGTCATCAAATTCGATCGATCCACCCCACGGGCCGAAGCTGGTGGGAGGAGTCGCGAGCGCGCCGGCCTTTCCTCGGGCCGAAAGGATGTCGAGCCAAGCATTGCTCCCCGAGCCCGAGAACCCGCCGGTGCTTCCCTGACCTGCCTCCGAAGCACCTGCTAAAGTCCCTCCACCCACGTAGATGATGAGCGTATTCGCCGGCACGGACAGGTTGCTCAAAGACCGCAACGTGCCGTTGGAGGGGTCGGGAAAATCGGCCGTCCAGTTATTTCCGGCAGCCGCGTTCGGGGCGATCGCCGCGAGACTATCCGTAAGCGATGTCGCCAAAGTGTCGGCCGCGAATTTCATGATGTCGCGGCGCGCCTGATTGTTGAAAAAGCCGTGAACGTCGAGCGAAAAGTCGAGCGCGACGGTTATGGTGGGCAGAAGTCGTGTTTCCATCAACTCAAGAGTGGTGCCGAGACCGCGAAGAGTTCCTCGGGTCGGCCGTCTTGCCCCGCGGGTCATGCGGGCGTGGTGCCCCGTCAGAATCCTGCGGAGAATGGTGAAGCTCATCACGATCTCACGGTAGGGAAGTGTAGGCGCCGAGGAACCTCGGCTGAGGAGCTTGATGGCTCGCTGATCAAGCGTAGGTTTTCGTTACAACCGCGCCAAAACGACGCGGGCGGACGTGGGAAATCGCGAACGTGATGATGCGGACGAGTTCCGCTCAATTCATCTCGGGCTCAAGGGGACCGGCCAGGTCTTGAAGGAAATATAAACGGCCGGGGAGTGTGGGCATGAAGGAGCTGGGTACCCACGGGTCGGGGCCGTAGCGAAGGGTCATCCAGAGACTGAGCCCCTGCCATTGCATGCCGCGGTCGAACACGCCGTCCGCGCCGCCGATGATCCAGTCGGCTTGGAGAAACAGGCCCGGGCCGATCGTGTTGGCGAACGCGGGGACAAGTGTTGTCCGGCTCTTGAAACTGGTGAGCGCGTTTTGCTCGATCGTCAGGGGATGAAGCGCGACACCAAGGCGATGAGTCGCCTTCTTCCAGGCTTCGACATCCGAAAAATCCTCGGCGAGGTGAGGCTCCCAGAACGCGATGTGGCAGACTCTTCCGATTCCAAAGATCACGACAAGCTCAGCACCCGCCTTTTTCAGTTCGCCAATCCGTTCCGCGTAATGAGGCAGGCGATCGGTTGTCGCAAACCATCGCTGGGATTCAGGGACGGTGCGATCGCCTAACGGTCCATAAAAGGCCGAGAGCATCGCATTCTGGAACGCGCCGGAATGGTGCGAGGGAAGGGTGTTGCCCTCGCGATCGCTCCATTCGTCCATGTTGAAGCCGTGGACGTGATCGCAGGACACACCCCACTCGTTCAGGAAATAAACCGCCCAGCGATACATCCCCATGGGTCCGACAGGAAGGATCAAGGCAAGGGACCGACCTTCGTCACGACTTCGTCGGATCGTCCTGGCGATCTCGTGGCCGAGCATCACGTCGAAGTCGGCCACCGAAGCACAAGGAAGCGGCCGGAACAGGGGATTCCACCACGGCCTTCGTTCACTGATCGACTCCGCAGGGTGAGACGCGCAGGCATCGATCTTGGCAAGGTCCCAACCTCGGGGCAAAAACCCTTCCATCATCGACCCGGCAAACGTGGTCAGCAAATTCATGCGCTTCACCTCATTTCTCAGGCCCGACTCCGAATCACGAAACGGTATCACGCGACATCGGTAACGGGTAGTGGATAACTCCGTGCCGAACATACTTTCAATCGCGCAACCGACTTTACTGTGTAAGTCGCCACGGAATGCGTTCATGACCTAGGCTCACAAAAAGAGGTCGCGCCAAAGTTCACGAACCCGCGCTTTATTTGCGGAGCTTTACCCTTGATGGAGACGAACTACGGACCCGACGATCGACCAAGGAAGATCTTGTTGCTGGACGACTCCGGAACCCAGCGTCGCTGGCTTCGGGGAAGACTCGAGTCCGAACGGATTGAAATCCTCGAAGCCGCCGACGGGTTGGAGGGGCTCGCACTCTGTCACAAAAACCCTCCGGATCTGATTCTCCTCGACTTAAATTTACCCTTTTTCGACGGGTTCGAAATTCTTCGGCGTCTGAAAGACGACCGCCGAACCTTCTCGATCCCGGTGATCGTGGTTTCGGGCGCGAGCGGGACTGCGGATAAAACGCGAGGGCTGGATCTCGGGGCGGTTGATTACGTCACCAAGCCGTTTGACGTCGTCGAGCTCAAAGCGCGAATTCGTGTCGCGCTACGAACCAAACGGATGCAGGATTTGCTCGAGGAACGGGCCCACGTCGACGGACTGACAGGGCTCTCCAACCGGCACGCCCTGGAAGAACGGCTCGCCAACGAGTGGAGCATGCATCAACGACACGGAGGGGCACTCGCCGTTTGGGTGACCGATCTCGACCACTTCAAGGCCGTGAACGACACCTACGGCCACCCCGCGGGCGATGAGGTTCTCCGCCGCACCTCGGAAATCATCCGCGCTTCCGTCCGAACGACCGACATGGCCGCGCGTTACGGTGGCGAAGAATTCGTGGTGATCGCCCCGCACTGCGACCTCGCGGGAGTGCTCAAAACCGCGGAGCGGTTCCGGGCGCGGCTCGCGAACACCTCGGTGATTATTGAGAGTCGGTCCATCAACGTCACCGTGAGCATTGGTGTGGCCGCGTGGCCGGAAGACACCGCGTGTTCGGCCGCCGACCTGCTTGCGATGGCCGACCGAGCCTTGTATGCGGCCAAGGACGCCGGGCGAAACAACGTTCAGCAGCTCTCGGCCACCGAGCGCGTAAAGAAGCACGGCTCCACTCAATCTCCCACCCGCACCAGCCCCGAGCACGCTCTCGCGGGAGTGAAGACGGCACTCAGCCCATCGTGATGACCACCTTGCCGGAAAGTGTTCCCGCGCCTCCGGCCGTGTTTTGATCGAGGAATCGCTGGGCTTCGGCCGCCTCCGCAAGCGGGAAAACCCGACCGACAAGGGGTTTGATCTTGCCTTCGGAGGCCCAGCGATTGATTTCCTCGGCGCAAACACGTTGCTCCGCGTCGTAGGCGTTAAACATCGCGAACCCGTGCAACGAGCAATCACGCGGATAGAACGACCCTAGCGGGAGCACGGGCTTGGCGGTTCGTCCCGCAATCAGGATCATCCGTCCGCGCCTTCGTAAAAGCGGGATGGCGACTTCCAGGTTTGGCTCGCGTTGCGTCTCGAACCAGACGTCGATCCCCTCGTTGGAGAACGCGCGGAGGCTGGCGGGAATGTCGTCGGACTTGTAGTTCAGGGCGAGGTCCGCGCCGAGCTTGCGGCAGAGTTCGAGCTTTTCCGGGCTTCCCGCAGAGGTCGCAACCCGTGCCCCGACCGCCTTCGCCATCTGCACGACCATCGAGCCGACGCCGCCGCTCCCTCCAGGCACGTAGACGGTTTCACCCGCCTTGAGCCGACCGTGCTGGAACAATCCGAGATGGGCGGTGATCCCGGTCAAGGCGATTGCCGCGGCTTCCTGATCGGAAAGGTTTTGGGGAGTCGGGTAGAGCCAGGCCTGGTCGACGGCCGCGAAGTCCGCGGCCACACCCGGGCGACCCATCAATCCCTGGTTCGACCCCCAGACCCGATCGCCGGGCTTAAAGAGAGTGGCACCCGGCCCGACGGATTCGATCGTGCCGGCGAGGTCGCAGCCGATCACGTAAGGAAAGGCCATGGGCATGGCCACGGCTCCCGATCGTATGTAAAGGTCGATCGGATTCAGGGACACCGCGTGAACGTTCACCAGCGCCTGCCCCGGTCCCGGCACCGGACGAGGCAACTCTCCCACGCGAATATTCTCGATCGGTCCGGTCTGCTCGATATAAGCGGCGCGCATCGGAATCATGCTCCCTGCCGGATGAGGAATCAACGCGCACCCGGCGCGCTCGTTCCGCCAACGGCAACCTGGATCTCATCTCCCAAGACCCGGACCGGGTACGTCCCGATACAGAGCCGGGGGTTCTCGAAATTGCGACCGTCAGTCAAATCAAACTGCCAGCCGTGGGCTAGGCAGATCACGGTCCGGTCAACGACAATCCCGTCATACAGAGGGAGCGCCTTGTGAGGACACGAGTCGTCGATCGCATAATACCGTCCATCGACAAGAAACAGCGCGATCGCCCGTCCCGCGACCACGACTGGAACACCGATCCCTTCCGCAAGCTCTCCAACGCTGGCCACCGTCTCAAACGCTCGAAACTCGCTCGACAACCACGCACCCCCGTTCGGCCCGACCTTCGACATCGGCTCTTGCGCTTCGCTTTGCCGTTCCTCATGATACGAGTTCGGGTTGGATGCGAAAACCCTCTACTTCATGGCCTCTTCATTCCAACTATCGTGACGTCCTCTCGTCTCTAAAACTCTTGCGGACTCAAAAGGCCTGACATGAAAGGAAAGCCGCCTTGCTTTCTTTCCCTTGAGGTTTTCAAACCACTTCCAGGGTGGTAGACTTTAGTTGATCTGTTGCCCATGAGAAGCCACGCGTTGATCGAAGTCGGAGCGACCGAGCGCTCCAAGGAACTTTCCCGCGATGATGACCCCTGTTTTCCTGATCGTAGTCGGTCTGATGTCGCGGTTACTCCCGCATCCGAACAACGCGGTCGCGCTGGGGGCGATCGCACTTTACGCTGGGGCGAGGCTCCCCAGACGCTGGGCCTTGATGGTTCCGCTGGTCATTCTGGTCGTGTCCGACGTCGTACTCAATTCAATGAACGGTTATGTGTTCTATCCCGCGTCATCGTTGACGACCTACGCGACGTTCACCCTTGTCGCCGCGCTCGGTGGGCTCGTACCCAAGAACCCCGGTGGGTTCACGCGGTTCGGGATGTCGGTCACGGCCTCGACGCTCTTCTTCCTCGTCAGCAACCTCATTGTCTGGGTGGAAGGTTCGGGGTACACCTTTCCCAGAACCCTCACCGGTTTGCTCGCCTGCTATTCCGTCGCCATCCCCTTCTACCTCAACATGATGGCCGCCGACCTCGTCGGCACGGGCGCTCTCTTTGGCCTTGATGCGATCTTTGACCGTGGCCGCTCGAAAGTGACCGACAACGCTGGTGAACTCATCGCCGATTGATCGCACCACCAAAGTCTCCTTTCAATACCTTTGAAAGGGCGGCGGGAATCCCGACACGTTTAGTCGCACCCGATACACGGCGTCGACCATCGTGATCGCCAGGGCGTCCGACTTGAACCCACTCCAAGCCAGGTTCGATGGTCGCTTCGGGGTCGCGAGGATGCCGAGGAATCGTCCTCCCGGCTCGAATACCCAGATCCCTTGCGCCGCGGCGACATAGATCCGACCATCGCGATCGACCTTCATGCCGTCCGGACCCCCCGGTTCGGTGGGATCAAGAGTCGCAAGCACGCGGTTCGAACCGGCGACGAGACTTCCGTCCGTCGCCACATCGAACGCGCGAACGTGGTACTTCGCCGTGTCGCAGACGTAGAGCGTCTTCCCATCAGGAGAGAACGCCAGACCATTGG
>JAYVYS010000567.1:0-3023 GCA_043784005.1 Isosphaeraceae bacterium | reverse complement strand
TTAATTGACCAGTGTCTTCCGCCTTCGATCAGGGAACAACGCACTGGTCGATTACGACCAGTAACACCCATAGTTTGTACATGCAAGCAGAAATTGATTTTTAATATATTCTCTAACGAAAATATATCGCTCGATCGACAACCAGTCCAGAGACGCCTTTCGCCTTCAACTCGGCCGCATTCAAGGCGTAAAGCGGGCTGATTTCGATCGCGAACGGGATCGAGCCGTCATCCTCACGCATCACCGAGGCCCCCGCGGTTTCGAGCCAGGTCGCGAACTGCTCGGTCATTCGCCTGCGTACCGACTGCGGCGAGTCCGACCCGCTGGCGTTCTTGAGCGGTTCGAATTCCACCGATCGGTCGGTCTCGACCAACGCCCAGCGCTTCGCCATCGGCAGCGCGTCGAAAATGAACCGCTCGAACTTCAAAGCGTTCGGCACAGTCGGTGAAATCAGCGTTCCCGCCTCATCCACGAACGGTACTTTCTTGTTCGCTCGGTGGAACGGCAAGGGGGTTTCGCCCGAGACGATTCGGTCGATAAATTCAAGCTCCAAGAGATGGATCGCGATGCTCCCCGCCCAGAGTTCCAGACCCCCTTCAGGCTCTCGACGCTCGGCGAGGTGCGCGGGGAGGTCGGAATATTCGATGACTTGCGGGACGCCGTCCACCTGGACGACCACGCCCACCTTTTCGTCAGGGGCGATCTTCTCGATCACCTTGAACGTCATCTCCGCCTCGCCTTGACGGTGGAGGCCGAGAAAGGAGGGGTCGGCAATTTTGACGAGCGGATTGTCGACCTGGAAGTAGAAAATCGTCCGAACGCCTCGCCCTCGCATCTCGTCCAGACAACTGGGAGCATCCTCGGGTCCGCGCGCTGCCAGGGCGGTCAAGGTGCTGCCGTGGCCATCGGGACTGAGAGCGACTTCGTCTTTGGCCGACAGCAGAATCTTGCCCGAATTCTTATCGACGGCGGGCATCCGGCCTTGTTTGAAAAAGCGGACATGGTCGAGGCCGAACTGGTCGTGTTTCGCAAAGAATTCGACCGTCGCGTCGTGGTTATCGTGACTGGTCATCACGTACAAAGGGATCGGCCGGCCATGCCGACGACCCAGCGCCACGACTTTTTCGGCGTGGATCTGAAACAGGCTCGAATTCGAGACCGCGCCGATGGGATAGGTGCCTTTGGGCCCTTCGAAGCCAAGCCGGGTTCCCGAGCCTCCCGCGACGACGACGACGGCGATCTCACCACGCCCCAGCATCTCCTCGCCCAACTCCGCCGCGACCCGCCGCATCACGCGCTCGCCGTCGGTTTGCGGGAGCCGGAAGACCTCGATTGCCTTGACCTTCTCCGTGGAATACGGAGGCTCGGCGGCTTCGCCTTGGCCGGCGAATTCGGCGATCAGGAAGTCGAGCTGGTCGAAGTCGATCGAACCGACCTGGTCGTCGAGCTGCGCACGCTGCTCGGGAGTGAGTTCGTCTCGAAAACGAAAGACCTCGATCTGTCCGTGTCGTCGGAGGACTTCGGTCAAGCCCACGTTTACGTTTACGCTGGCGTTGGCGTTGGCGTTGGCAGTTGAGTCGGAGACGGGAAGCATGGGGCGTTTGATCCTTGCCGATTCCGGCGAGGGTCTGGGTTTGGGAAGGTTTCGTCGGCGAGGCGTTCTAGAAATCAATGGCGAGGCCATCGTAGGCCAAGCGGACTCCGTCGGGCAAGCGGGCCTCGGTCGAGTCGTGGTCGAAGACGTGGGATAAGTGAGTGAGCCAGGTCTGTTTCGGACGAAGGCGTTCGACGACGGCAAGCGCCTCGGCCAGGCTGAAATGGGTGGGATGCGGCTCGATCCGCAAGGCGTCGAGGATCAAGACGTCCAGCCCTTCGAGCATCGCCAGACTCTCGTCGGAAATGCGGTTCACATCGGTGCAATACGCGAGGTTTCCCAAGCGAAAGCCGAGAACGCGAAACCGCCCGTGTTCCAGGCGGATCGGCAAAACCGTTTCACCGAGTGCCTGGAAAGCCTGACCTGGCTCGACCGTCTCGAACCGAAGTTGCGGAACGCCTCCGCTGGGGATTTTAGATGCCTTTTCATTAAAAGCGTAGTCGAAAATCGAGCGGATGGCGGCCTCGACTTCGGCTTCACAATACACCGGCACCGGCCCACCGATGTATTTGGGGAAGAGCCTGGCGTCGTCGAGGCCGAAGATATGGTCGGCGTGAGCGTGGGTAAACGCGATCGCGTGGACGAACGAAATCCGCTCGCGGAGGAGCTGAATCCGCATCTCCGGGCCCGTGTCCACCAGCAAATTCCCGCCGGGGACCTGAATCAAAACGCTACTGCGCGTGCGGTTATTGCGAGGGTCCGCCGACCGGCAGACTGCGCAGTCGCAACCCAGGACCGGCACCCCCGTCGAGGTACCCGTGCCCAAAAACCGCAAGGTGCGAGTCGCGTTAAGCGACTCGATCGCCGTCGAATCCCCCGCCAAGGCCGAAAGCCTCCAAAGTCCTCAAGGCAACCATGCCCGGTTCGATTCCAGGGATCATTCTAAGCGAATCTCCTCCCCGCCGCGACGGCAAACCGAGAAGAGGGTCGCGGAGAGCTATTTTCCCATCAACAATATCTTACATATGTTCCATGAACCGAGTTAAAGATCGCTTTCGATTCCTAGAGCGTCCACATAGAATCGGTCAATGAGAGAGGGACGGAATCAGGGGGTTGACACCCGTCGATTTCAAGGTTTGACCAACGGCCGAATTTCGATCTTCCTGAAGAAAATCTCCGCGCCTTCGGATTGAAACATGATCTTGCCTTTGGTCAGGCTCGAATTGGTCCCGATATTCACCACTTTTCCGTTGACGACGTTCGTGATCATGTCGCCTTGGCAGATGACTTCCATGCGGTTCCACTCGCCCGTGGGGGATTCCACGTCGTCGGGGCCTCGGTAGCCGATTGTGTCGGTCCACTTAGGGTCTCGGCCCCACCAGTTGTAGCGGCCGGCGTTTTGGGTGACCGGTTTTCCCCCTTTGTCGAA
>JAYVYS010000566.1:0-2755 GCA_043784005.1 Isosphaeraceae bacterium | reverse complement strand
CGAATGTAGTCGGTGATGGCGCTGTAGCCGCCGCGGTAGCCCTGGGCCTGGATCTGGGCGAACAGGGCCCGGCCACTGCGCCGGCCCTGCTTGGGGCCGCCATCAGTAGTTCTCTCGTGATATCGAATCCGGAGAAAAACATGGTGCGTCTTTAAGGACCGCACCCGACGAAGGTTTCCGAGACGTCTTCGGCGTTTTCCACGATATTATCGGAGGAGGCCCCTTTCTCGATCAGCCTTGCCGATTGTCCATGGTTTGGGTACGGCCTGGTTGTGAACGAAACACGACCCGTGCGATATGCTGACGATAGGTGTCAAGCCGTTAATCAAAGGCACTCGCGGGACGCTTCACAAGGCTCTTTGACATCTCGACCCTTTCGCCCGACGCAAGCGTTACCGCGTTCGCAGTGATCGCGGAGGGCATGAAGTGAGTTCCCCGAACGAAGTGAGCCCTCTTCCGAAACGAACCCAATTTTTCTGTTATTCCGGCTGAGCAGGCTCTCAAATCTCCCAAACGAAGCCGATTCTGGGGCAATGGGAGGTTTGCATGGAACCCATGCAGGTTTGTTCGGCATGTAGCGTGCTCCACCGAGCGAAGCCGACGCCTTTTCCGAAACGAACCCGATGGCTGTTTGTAACGCCGAACCAGGCCCTCCCGAGATTCCCCAAACAAAGCGGACGCCATTCCGAAACGAACCCAATTTCCATCTGTAACGTCAAAATGGTCTGAACTTCGCCTCTCTGAAACACCCTACGGCCGCGCCAAACGAACCCGATGGGGCTCGGTAACGGCTACGAGTGCGATCCCCAAACGAACCCGAATTTCGTCTTTGTTCACCTTGCCTATTTATGAATCGACGTGGGGATTTCCCGCGAAGCCGACTCTGTCCTCATCCTCCTGGCAAGAAAGTCTGGCCGATTTTACGCGGGATTGTTAGTCTGCGAGATCAAAGGAATTTGGGCGGACGGTAGGCTCAAGCGGAGTCTGTCGTCGCGAACCGTGGGAGGCGGCTTTTGAGTGGTTCGAGTCAGGTTCGGCTCCGCGTCGGAGTGATCGGTCTGGGTCGGCTCTGGGAAGCCAGGCACAAGCCGGCTTTCGCTCGACTGCGCGATCAGTTCACCGTCACGGCCGTCTACGATCAGGTGCTTCGCCGCGCTGAGCTTGAAGCCGCCCAGGTCGGGGCCGAGGCGGTCTCGGGAGTCAAGGCCCTGATCGAACGGGCGGATGTGGATGTCATTCATCTGCTGACGCCACAATGGTTTCATACCTTTCCGATCTTACTGGCATGTGACGTCGGTAAACCTGTTTATTGCGCGTTGCCTCTGACGGGCGCTGCCGAGGACCTTGAACCGTTGGCCCGTCGGATCGAGTCGAGCGGAATCCCGTTCATGCCGGAGTTCGCTCGCCGTTTCTACCCCGCCACGCTCCGGCTCCGTGAACTGCTCGCGACGACCCTGGGAAAACCTCGGCTGATCGTCGGTCACACGCGGCTCTTTGGATTCGACCGTTACGGCTCGCCTGGTCCGACTACCCAGATGACTCCCGCTCCCTTGGTGATCGATCCTGGGAGTTATCTACTCGACTGGTGCGGGTTTTTGTTCCAGTTTGATCCCGTCGCGCTTCAAGGTTGCGAGGCCGTGATCCTCCCCGATTCATCGGGGGCGGCGAACGAGCCCGATTTTGAGAGTTTCGTGGCGGAATATCCCGGCGGCGGCATGGCTCAGATCTCGTTCGGGCGCTATCACCGCGAGTCTTGGGGCGAGTCCACGCGGTTCTTGCCTTCGCCCGGATTTCAGGTCTACGCGGAGCGCGGGGCGGCCTGGCTTGAACTCCCCGATCGGATTCAATGGTCCGACGCGTCGGGGAACCATGAGGAACGGCTGCCGTTGGAGCCGACGGTTGGCGAGGTCTTGAATGACCAGTTCCACCGGCTGGTTCGTGGCGATCAGTCGATCGCGCCGACGATTCGCGATGCTCTGGCGGTCGCGAGACAGGTCAGCGACCTCGGCCGAAGTCAGCGCGAAGGCCGGATGATACGTAAATCCGACTGATCAAGAGGAGATGATCTTGAGTAGGGCGGAGCCCGTGGAGAGTGAACCGCGATGGTGCGTCCCGGCCGTCGTGTTGGCGGTCGTGGTCGGACTCGCCTTGATGATCGCCTCGGCCTACTCGCTATCAGCGACATATGATGAAGTGGCGTACTTGCGGATCGCCGCGAAATGGTGGCGAACCGGGAGCCAGAACGAGATCACGCGGATGGGCTCGCCGCTGACGTTTTGGAAGCTCCAGCAAGGCCCGGTCCTTTCGCTCCTTGACCTGACGGGGCAGGGGGGGCTCATTGATGAGCCGATCGAGCGCCAGGCGGAGCTTCTCCCGATCGTTCGCATGGGGGCGTTCTGGGTCTGGGGAGTCGCTCTCGGCCTGACATCATGGTGGAGCCGCGTGCGTTATGGCCCGCGCGCGATGGCCTACTCCGCGTGGTTGTTCGCGCTGAGCCCCAACCTGATCGGGCATGGGGCGATTCTGACCATGGAGATGCCGATCATCGCGAGCACGGTGGCGGTCTTTTTCCTCTTTACGAGATTCATCGAAACCGGCGGGCGAACCTTGTTTTTCGGAGCGGCGGCGTGCTGTGGGGTGGCGTTCTCTTGTAAGTTCACCGCGGTCTTGATCCCGGGCTTGCTCGCGTTGGTTTGGTGGGTCGACCGATCGCGTTCGGGACGCATTCGCCCCTTGAGAGCTTTTGTGAAGGTCG
>JAYVYS010000565.1:0-2796 GCA_043784005.1 Isosphaeraceae bacterium | reverse complement strand
ACACATCACCGCTCCGCGTCGGATCGATCTTGAACAACGTGTACAGGTCCGCCCGAAAACACCACGTCCACTGCCGCCGACGATTCTGCTTGTGACCTGTCTCATCAACGTTGAGCCGCTCTTCGTCCGGCAGACTCGCCAGCAATTCCTCATGGGGTTGCTCCAGCGCCTCACTCACCTTGGCGATGATGTTCGCCAGTTGGCCCCGCGAGATCGTCAGCCCGGCTACGTCGCGGATGAACTTGCGGACGGTGGAGTACGAAGCGTGGCAGACTCCCTTGAGATCGGCAATCAGGGTTGTCAGTCGAGGCCCAACCAAGCCGCCGCGTTCGATGCCGATGGGCAACGGAGCCTCGAACTGCTTATGACAGTGAGAGCACCACCCCGGATGACCGCGATGCTCCTGGATCACAAGGGGCACGTCGTGGATGTCGACCTGCTGGATCACCCGGGGTTCGATCGTCGGCATGGGTCGCAAGTCATGACCGCAACAGGGACAGAGATCGAGGCGATAGTCGACTGACGCGCCGTTGATCGATTCCGGAGCAAAGGCGTCGCGTTCGTGCTTGGGATGACCGGGTTGTCCGCCGATGTAGCGTCGATCCTGACCCTCCGGCGGCTCCGGTTTGGGAGGCTTGACGATGTCAGAAGACGGCGGCTTGGAGGATGTCGAGGAATCCTTCCGTGCCGCGGCAAGTTGTGCCTGGAGACGTGCGACGGTGGCCTCGAGCGCTTTGAGTCGCGTCTCCTGGACATCCAACTGTACCTGTAAACGCAGACAATTTGGGCAAGACTTCCATGCCTTGGTTTTCATGGCTGGCTATGCTACATCCCTGACCGGGTTTACGCAACAACGGTGAACGGACACGGCATTTTCTTACTCTTCGATTGTTTGGCCATAGAACAATTTGAGATAGCTCTCATAGCGACCGAAGTGAATCTGACCGTCGGCCACGGCATCCTTGACAGAGCATTCACTTTCGTGGGTATGTGTGCAATCAGGGAACTTGCACTTGGGGATATAGGGGCGAAACTCGATGAAGTAGCCTTCAACCTCGAGAGGATCAACGCCCCAAAGCTCGAACTGGCGGAGGCCGGGGGTGTCGATGACGTATCCTCCGGTCTTCAAGCGGATCAATTCGGCGGTCGTGGTCGTGTGCTTTCCTTTGAAGGTCCAGTCGGAAACTTCGCCGATGCGCAGGTTGAGGCCCGGCTGAATTGCATTCAAGAGCGAGCTCTTGCCAACGCCGCTTTGGCCTGAAAACGCGGTCGAGCCAGTGGAAAGTAGCTCTTTGAGCCGATCAATCCCACGCCGATCGGCGGCGGAGGCGAAGATCGTTTCATATCCAAGCTGACTGTAAAGCCCCATGACCCATTGAAAGTCGCGAACATCGACAAGATCGGCTTTGTTCAAAACGATAATCGGTTTAACGCCCCCCTTCTCGGCGGAGATCAGGTAGCGATCGACGAGTGGGAGTTTCAAACCAGGTTCGGCGAGAGCCGACACGATCAGAAGTTGGTCCACATTCGTGACGATGACATGTTCACGATGGCGATATCCGCGCGTGATTGAACCTTTGCGTGGCTCAACCTTTTCGATCATGCCTTCGCCGCCGGTCTCACTTCGACGGAACCAAACTCGGTCACCGACCGCGACGACGTTGCGCCCCTCGATTGACATTGTCTTGAGGATGCGCCTGACGCCACAGCGAATTTCTTGCCCTTGGTCGTCTTCAACGACGGAGATCAGGCCGTGAATTCGCACGACTTTGCCGGGATGGCAATTCGTCAGGTCGATCGAAAGCTTGACTTCACCAGGAAGCCCATCGTCCTCGGCCATCACGGTCCGATGGCGTGAGAGTTCCCCCTTGGCGCGAACTCGCTCGGTGGAAACGGCATCGGCTTTGGCCGTGCCTCCCTGGTTGAATTCGCGAGTGAGGTCGTTCGTCCTCGTCCGCTTCGAGCGATTCTTCTTGAACGCGACTCGAACCTTCTTCTTTTTTGCCACCCGTTTTCCCCTATGATTCGTTCAGGCTATGGCCCGAGAACGCTTCTTGTCAATCAGAGGAGAACGCAGATTCTGTTCGGCTTTCCGCGATCGACCGTGTGCGGGATGTTGGCGCGACCACTCCGCGCGAGTTACGATCCAAGATCGACCTGGAAGATCATGCCCGATCGTGAGGCAGCGATTGGTCGCGCGGTCCACTCGAACAGGAAGACCTCTGATGAGACGAGCCGTCCCTTTTGCCTTGGTCCTCGCCGTCGCGGTTGGCCTTGGTGGCCCCGTGGCCTTGGCCCAGACTCCGCCCGTGAGGCCCGCCACCCCCATCGTGATTGATTCCTCGCCGCTGGGGCGCTACATCCCACAGTCTGACCTTAATATCTACTTTGAGTTCGCCGGGGTTGAAACCCAGCGCGACGCATGGACCAAGACGAACGCCTACTCGCTTCTGGCCGAAACCAAGCTCGGCGAAATGCTCGAAGACCTCGGGGCACAGGTCTTCAATAAGCTGATCGCTTCAAACCCGAACATCAAGCTGACGGGCGTCGACGCAATCGCAATTTACAAACACATGATGAAGTATGGGTTTGTCGCCGCTGTTGGCCTTAAGGCCGAAGCCAGGCTTCCCGACTTTGCGACCTTGATTGTCCGAGCCGGTGCTCGCAAAGATGCCCGCCCGTTATTTGGCAAGGCGATTGGTGCTCTGACACCAACGGGTTCTCAGACCAAGGCCGATAAAAAGGGTGGCCGTTCGGTTGTCGTGGTCACGACACCTGGCAAGACCGTCGCCAACT
>JAYVYS010000564.1:0-2657 GCA_043784005.1 Isosphaeraceae bacterium | reverse complement strand
CCCCGATGGCAAGCGCACATTCGCCGTGGTGCAGGCGGAAGACGAACTCGCAGCCATCGGCATGGCCGTCGGTGCGGGCTGGGCAGGCGCTCGGGCGATCACGGGAACGTCGGGGCCTGGAATCTCGTTGATGAGCGAGTTTGTGGGCCTCGCCTACTTCGCCGAGATCCCCGTCACCATCATCGACGTTCAGCGGATGGGGCCTAGCACCGGCTTGCCGACTCGCACGAGCCAAGGAGACATTCTCAAGCTCCACCTGCTTGGTCATGGAGACTGCCGGCACATCGTTTTGATCCCTGGATCGGTGGGCGAATGTTATTCGTTGACGATCGAGGCGATTGATCTCGCGCAACGATTCCAGACCCCGGTTTTCGTTGCCTCCGACCTCGACCTCGGGATGAATCTCTGGCTGACCGATCCCTTTCCCTACCCGGAGAAACCTCTCGATCGCGGCAAAGTTCTCTCCGCCGCCGACCTCGACCGGCTCGGCCAGTTCGCCCGCTATCGCGACGTCGATGGCGACGGGGTTTGCTACCGCACCATTCCTGGCACCGAGCACGCGCTCGCGGCCTATTTCACACGAGGCACCGGCCATAACGAGTCCTCGGGATACAGCGAACGACCGGAAGATTGGAAGAAGAACCTCGATCGGCTCGCACTGAAGCTGGAGACCGCGCGCGGAGTATTGCCCAAGCCCGTGATCGAAGGCGATCCCGGGGCGAAGGTGGGGATGATCGCTTATGGCTCGTCTCATCCCGCCATGATCGAAGCCCGCGACACGCTTCGCGATCAGGGGCTTACGACAGGATACTGCCGTATCCGGGCGTTGCCCGTCTCTGACGAGGTGATCCACTTTATCGAGCGCCATCAGCGGATCTATGTCGTCGAGCAAAACCGCGACGGCCAGGTCTACGGGCTTTTGAAATCCGCGCTACCGGGTTCGCTCGCCGATCGGCTCCGCTCGGTAACACACTACAACGGCACCCCGCTCGCCGCCGAGAATATCGTCCGGCCTGTTCTCGGATGGGAAATGAGCCCGACCGGCCCGGGTTGGCCGACAGGTGATGTCAAGCGCGACAACCCAGATGTGCCGCACGACCCCGAGCCCTCGGCCGAGTGATCCGCGGCATGCCTCACCCATCGACCTACATATTTCATCAAAGGGCAATTCCCCATGGCTTCCGAAGCTACGGTATTGATCCAGAATAATGGCCACAGCTTCTCGCTACCGACGATCGCCTTTCAAGGGCTGCCGTCGACACTCTGCAAAGGCTGCGGCCACAACAGCATCACCAGCCATCTCATCGAGGCGTGCAAATCCGTCGGTGTGAATCCCTACAAGACAGTGAAGTTCAGCGGGATCGGCTGTTCGAGCAAGACTCCCGCTTACTTTCTTCAGGCGAGCCACGGATTCAACACGCTCCACGGCCGGATGCCTTCGGTGGCCACGGGCGCGTTGATGGCGAATCATACGCTCGGGGCGATCGGCGTCAGCGGAGACGGCGACACCGCGAATATCGGTCTCGGCCAGTTCAAGCATATGTGCCGCAGGAACATGCCACTGGTCTATCTTGTCGAGGACAACGGCTGTTACGGCTTGACGAAAGGGCAGTTTTCCGCCACCGCCGACATGCACGCGCACCTCAGGCGTGAGACAGGCGAAGAAAACACGGTGCCGCCGTTCGACCTCTGCCTAGAGGCGATCATTGGGGGAGCGTCGTTCGTGGCACGCTCGTTCGCGGGCGACAAGAAGCAAATGATCGTCCTTTTGAAGGCCGCCTTGGTGCACCGAGGAATGGCCTTCATCGACATCATCAGCCCCTGCGTGACGTTCAACGATTTTCCAACGTCCACCAAGGGTTGGGACTGGGCACGCGACCACGAACAGCCTCTCCAGGAACTCGGATTCGTGCCCCGACTTGCCGAAATCACCGTCGAACAAAAAGAAGGCGAGCCGACGAAAGTCCAGCTCCACGACGGTTCGTGGATCACCCTTCGCGCGCTGCGGCACGACGAGCACAATGTGACGGACCGTGGCTCGGCCCTGCGTCTGTTGGAAGAATCCGAAGGGCGCGGAGAGTTCCTGACGGGCCTGCTCTATCTCGACCCGAAGCGGCCGAATTACGTCGACATGCAGAACATGGTCGACACGCCGCTCACCCACCTGTCCGACGAAGCCCTCCGCCCCTCGCGAGAAACGCTTGAAGCCATCATGACGACCATCTAATCCAGGGTTCGAAGGAGGGAAAGCGGTCAGGGGCAGTTAATCGTTTGAGAACGACGGCTCTTGGCCTTTTTTCTCATCTCCGGGTGTACATGCCATGTAGGGTGTGTCAAGTCCTCGAAGGCGCACCATTCGGGGAGGTGAGAGGGCCGTGGTGCGTCTTTGCGACGCACCCTCCCGGGCTGGCCGAACCACCAATGGCTTGAACAGTTAATTATGAGCGACTTCTTCGAAAAGAAGCGGGACTGGTCGAGGTACAAAGATTTCATCCTGGGCTACTACCTCGAACCGTACATCCCCAAAGTGAACACACTCAAGAGGCCGATCCTCGTGGTCGATTGCTTCGCAGGTCGTGGCGTATTCAGCGACGGCCAGCCGGGCTCGCCGATCATCATCGCCACGGCCATGAAGAAGTGGAGGGGGAAAGGGGTGC
>JAYVYS010000563.1:0-3568 GCA_043784005.1 Isosphaeraceae bacterium | reverse complement strand
GGGAGACGACTTACAAGGCGGCTGTGGATCTTCTCTCACTCGGTTTCGAGCTACTCATGAAGGTCTTGCTCTGGGTCGTCGCGCTTGTGCCGTTGGCGGTGTTCGGAATCGTGGCGGCTAGAATCTCAGAGAAAGACGGAATTCAGGTCTTCACGTCGTTAATCTGGCTGATTGTGGTCGTAGTCGCGGGGCTTTGTTGTCAGGTGCTCTGGTATCTCGTCTTGCTCATCGTATTTCGAAGAATGTCTCCAATCCACTTCTTGAAAGGCTCGCTCGACGTGATGGCGAGCACTTTCAGCACCGCGAGCACTGCCGCGACGATCCCCGTGACGCTAAAGGCACTGACTGGAAAGCTCGGCGTTTCAAAAGAATCGAGCCAGCTCGCCGCCTGTATCGGCACGAACTTCAATAACGACGGTACAGCGCTCTATCAAGCGACCGCCGCACTCTTTATGGCGCAAGCCCTCGGCATGACCTTGGGGCCTCTTGACCAGCTCATCATTGTTGTGACCACGCTCGTGGCAAGCGTCGGCGCGGGCTCGATTCCTTCGGGAAGCTTCGTCACCTTGCCCTTGATCTTCTCTGCGGTCGGCCTACCCGCCGACAAGATCCCCGTTCTCCTTACCATCGACTGGTTTCTCGATCGTTGCCGGACGACTTCCAACGTGCTCGGCGATATGACCGTGGCCGTTCTGCTCGACCGAACGGCGAGCACCTCGGATTTGCCAGAACGCCCCTAGACGGGAGAGCCCCTGGCGATCGTTTGATCGTATGATCGAAGGGTGAATCGTCGAAGAATCCATCATCTCGCCCGGAAAGCCGTGTGCGAGAAGATTCGCCAGAAGCGTCTCGTAAAATCCGAGGATCGCGTGGACCGAGGAGTGTCCCGAATCAGGCGGAAGCCAGCTCATCTGTCGGAAATGGTCGACCGGCCAAGTTGGCAAGGACGTTCCGAAACCATGAGCGGAGGCGACGGAGACGAGGCCGTCGTTCGGGCCTTCCAGATCACAGAGGATGTCAAAAAACGGCTTCAGCGGCCAGCAGATATCCTGGATTGCAGGGTCGCCCGCGACGCAAAAGCAGGCGACGCCTTCAGGCTTGAACCCCGATCGACCCACCGCCCGAGCGGCGCGGCGGGTCAAATCCAGAAAGCCTCGATGCTCGATCCCGAGGAGATGCAGCAGTCGATAGGCCTTTCCCACCTTGAGCCTGGCGAAATCGGCAATGGCCGAGCCGTGGTGAGGAGTGCCGATCGTGGTCAAACTCAAGATCCGTCCGGCCCATTTGGGGTCGGCGAGGAGCTGCCGGGCATCGAGCCCTCCCATGCTATGCCCGATGATGTGGACAGCCTGGCCAGGAAAGGCCGCCTCAATCTCCTCACCCAGCATCCGTGCGCGATGCTTCACACCGGCAATGGCGGGAACACGCGTGACAACCACCTGATTTCCGGACGCCCGAAGTTGTTCCGGGATGCCTCGGAAATAAGAGGTCAACGTGAGCCGTCCCAGCCCGATCCGGCGAAAGCCGAACAGACCGTGGGCCAGCACGATGGGCGCATCAAGTCGGGTGCGGATCACGGGTGTCAATCTCATGGGAGACGACGAGAGAGCTACCGACCCAAAGCGACCCGGCTAGGTCGAGGCGTGCAATCTCGTCAGATCGCTATAAGTATTCTATGGATCGAGAACATGAAGAAATCCAGTGAATTGTTCCCCATTGTTGACGGCGAACCTCATAGAATCTGAATTATCGAGAAATTCGGGGCGGGCGTTAGCACAACGTCCATTTCTCTTCTCCAAATATTGAGGACTGCGAATGCAGATCCGAGGTGTCGTACGAGTCGCCCAGCTTCAAGAACACCCGCCCGGGAGCGACCGGATCGAGATGGTGCTGAGTGTCCAAGGGGTCGGTCCGAGCCAGCCCAGAAGGCTTGTCATACCTTACGAATTCCTCGTTCGAGAGGAAGGACTCGAACCGGAAAGCGTAGTGGGTCGTGGCTTCCTGGCGGAAGTTGGCCAGGACGCGGAAAGGCGTTGGGTGATCCATGAATGGACACTCGCACCTCAAAGTGTTTTGCGGCCGGAAACCTGATTCACCCGGAGAGTGATTGCATTTGCGCGGGCGTCAGCTTTGCGCGCAATTCGCGGGCGGGTTGAACCGTGGGATCGGACGGGTCATAATGAGTTTCCCGGCTCATGGTCGTGCGATAGTGATTTCGTTCCCGCCCAGACTCCGGTCCCACCCCGGTTTCCCCCGAGTAACGTTGGAATTAGGTAGATCTTCGCATGAGACAACGACGTATCGGTCTTTGGTTGGTGGGAGCTTTCGGGGGCGTCGGCACGACAATCACGCTCGGACTTTCGGCGATGGCTCGCGGGCTCTCCGAACGGACCGGCCTTGTGACGGAACTTCCGCTCTTTCGAGGCCTCGGTCTTCCCGAACCGGGTGATTTCATCGTCGGCGGCCATGACATTCGGAAGGGTTCGTTTTTGGAGTCGGCCGAAGAGTTTCGGAAAAACTCCGGAGTCTTCGATTCGAGCGTCATCGCATCGTGCCTTGAAGACCTTGCGGCGGCGACGGCCCGCGTTCGACCTGGCACGACCCTGGGTGCCGGCGCCGCGATCACCAAATTGTCCGACTGGAACGAGATCACACCCGCCAAAACCGCCGAGCAAGCGGTCGACCGGATCGCGGCCGACCTCTCGGCGTTTGTCGCAGCCGAAAAGATCGACCACCTGATCGTGCTGAATGTCTCGAGCACCGAGCCGCCATTTCCGATCTCGGACGTGCATCAAACCTGGGATACACTTAACGCCGCGATGTCGTTCCGAGGCGCGGATCTTTTGCCGTCGAGTTCCCTTTACGCCGTCGCGGCGCTGCGCTCTGGCTTCACTTATCTGAACTTCACTCCGAGCCTCGGTGCGTCCATCCCGGCGCTCTTTCAGCTTGCCGACTCCACAGGCTCTCTTCACGGCGGAAAAGACGGGAAGACCGGCGAGACCCTGATGAAGACGGTGCTCGCTCCGATGTTCGCCACCCGTAATCTCCAGGTGATGAGTTGGGTCGGCCATAATATCTTCGGAAATCGCGACGGAGTGATCCTCAACGATCCGGCGAACAAGGCGTCGAAAGTTGACACCAAAGACCGCGTGGTGAACTCGATCCTCGGCTACAAGCCCGATACACTCGTGACAATCGAGTACATCCCCGATATGGGAGACTGGAAAACCGCGTGGGACCACATCCACTTCCGCGGATTCCTGGGCTCGAAAATGACGTTGCAGTTCACCTGGCAAGGATGCGACAGCCTGCTCGCGGCACCTCTGGCCATCGACCTCGCGCGGCTCGCGGACCTTGAAAAACAGCGGGGAAACAAGGGGCTCATGAAGCATCTCGCCCCGTTCTTCAAGGGGCCGGAAGGGGTCGAAGAAAACGACTATTTCAAACAGTTCATGATGCTGACGGACCATGTTGACAGTTATCGACGTTAATTTTCAGACTTTGAGCCGCTCTGTCCTCCCGCATTTTCTTTTCCTTCGAGAGCCGAAATGATCCGACTCGCCTTCAG
>JAYVYS010000562.1:0-2713 GCA_043784005.1 Isosphaeraceae bacterium | reverse complement strand
AGCAAGCGTTCCATGGCCTCGGGAGCGATCTTCTTGGGATTCTCATTGGTTCTGGCATATTTGTTAAGAAAGTATGTGATCAAAAGGGGAAGATCCTCGGGGCGATCACGCAGCGGTGGAATGTCGATCTTGATCACGTTCAGGCGGTAGTAGAGGTCTTCACGAAACTTTCCGTCGCGAACTTCCTTTTCGAGATTCTTATTCGTGGCCGCGACGACTCGAACATCCACTTCAATGCTCTCGTGACCACCTACGCGCTCGAAGCGGCGTTCTTGCAAGACTCGTAGTAACTTGGCCTGCATAGCCTGAGAGATATCGCCGATCTCGTCGAGAAAGATCGTCCCCTTATCCGCCAGTTCAAAACGTCCTTTCCTGCGCGCCTCCGCAGAAGTGAACGCTCCACGTTCGTGGCCGAAAAGCTCGCTTTCGAGGAGTGTTTCGGGAAGCGCCGCACAGTTGATCGAGATCAAGTTTCCCGTTCGATCTTCACTGGAATAATGAACGGCCTTCGCGACCAGTTCCTTCCCCGTGCCGGTTTCGCCTTCGATGAGCACGGTGCTTTTGGTTCCCCCGATGTGGCGGATCAGCTCAAAGATTTCATGCATCCGCTTGTTGCGGCTGATGATGTTGTTAAAGCTGTAATTCTCTTTCAGCTCTTGGCGGAGTTTTAAAACCTCGTCCTGAAGGGCCCGTTGTTTCAGCGCCCGGTCCATCACCAGCTTGAGATTTGTGGGGTCGATGGGCTTCGTCAAAAAGTCGTACGCCCCGAGCCTCATCGCCTCGACAACTCGGTCGATCGAGCCGAACGCGGTTGTCACGATCGTTGTGACCAGAAGCCGCCGCTGTGAAACCTCCCGGATGAGATCCATCCCCCCCATGCCGGGCATCCGTAAATCGGTAATCAACAGGCTGAAATCACCCGCTCCCAGCGTCGTCAGCGCCTCTTGAGCACTCGAAACCGTCTCAACGCTCAGTTCATCGGATTCCAGTAATTTGCGAAGTTGCGTCGTCAGATAGGGATCATCGTCAACGATTAAAAGTTTCCTGCGCATGCCTGTCCATTCCCTTTCGTTCAGTCCTTGACGATCGTCGCCAGGATCATTGATGAGCGAGCAGCTTCCCAGACTGAGCAAATCCGGCTCCCAACGAAGACGCTTTCCTAATTCTAATCCATTTGGCGATCCGGCTGCCATCTCTAACTTGCCGCGACCCTCCGGTGCAAAGGTATGGGAGTTGCTGAGTGTTGATTGAGAACCGTTTGCCAATCGGCGACTCGGTACAGCCTGCGATTCGCCTGAGCCGCTTTCCTTGGACAGGAGCTTTCACGATGATCGAAACTCTTCGATCGGACTTTCCTTCCGATCTGAACCGCGCAATCGATTTCCCCTCCATGGGCACGGTTGAGTCATTCACCAACGATCTGGTGGACCATGTGAAAGACTATGCGAGGGAAAATCCGATCGGGTTTGGACTCTGGGCCTTGGGTATCGGATTTGTTCTCGGATGGAGACTAAAGCCTTGGTGATGCGGCAGGGTCTGAGATCCGACCCCGGGACTGCCGGGATTCTGTTTTAGCGAAGCCTGAATGTCTCGGGGCCCCATCGTCAAGTTCAACGCGGCGGAATAAGATGATATCAATGAATGCGGAAGCCTCGGAAGACCGGCGACTTTCGCCGAGCTTGGCCGCGTGGATCGTGGTTGTCGATGACGAAACCTCTCGCGCTCAATTCATGGTGAAAACCCTCAAGTCGCGCGGGTTTCAGGCGGTCGCGATGACCTGGAGCCGAGCATCGGGAAGCGACGGAAAATCAGATTCTCCCCGCCTACTGATCGTCTCGGAATCGGCGGTTCGCGCCGGACTCATGGATCGTGAGACTCTGCGCCGTGCAAAAAACCTCGGCATTCCGATCCTTGCCCTGCTCGACGACGAGACCGACCCCATCACGCTCACCGGTCCGCTTCGAGACCTCGACGACTGGTTAAGCGTGGGTAATCTCGATCGCGAATTGGCGGCGCGTGCCGAACTCATCCTGAGGCGGAGGGAACAAAGCCATGGTCCCTCCTCCGCCAAGGCAGCAACTGCGACCCTTGATGAATCCTTCCTCGCACTGATCATTCACGACATTCGGAACCCGTTAAACGTCATCAAACTCACGCTCCGGCTCCTGTCGCAATCCTTGCCCAAGGGCGACCCGAATCTTGAGGAGGACCTCAAGATCCTTGATGAAAACGAGGGCCAAATTGAGAGCATACTTGGCAAGATCAGTGACTACATGAAACTTTGTGAGGGGGCACCCCCTCTCCCCGCCATCGAATTCAGCCCGGCCAGATTGGTGGATGAATTGATCGAAGAACGGGCGGGAAAGGTCGAATTCAAAATTGGAAAAGTCGTCTGCGAACCCGATCCAGGTTGCCCGGCGAAGGTTGCACTCGACCCGAGGCTGGCACGCCTCGCGATTCAATCCGCCCTGGAGAATGCGACGTCGGCCGTGGGATCACTGCCCATTCGTCTTCGTATGAAGGGAGGACCCGACCGTTGGCAAACGTTGATTACCGTCGATCGGGCACCTCCGACTTCGGTCAAACCCCACGAATTAAGCGCACGCTCTTTCGAGCGGATCTGCGGCACGGAACGCGAGCGTCGAGGGCTTGATCTGGCCATCGCGGCCCGAGTGAGCCAGATCTTCGGAGGGTCGGCCCGACTTGAGGTCGT
>JAYVYS010000561.1:0-4872 GCA_043784005.1 Isosphaeraceae bacterium | reverse complement strand
TCGGCGGGGTCCCCCAGGGAAAACTCGACGCCCAGGTCTTCCGCCACGCGACCCATCGCCCGGCTCACAGCCCCGCAACCTCCGACCGGGTGAAACACGCCGTATTCGTATTCGAGGAAGGAGAGAATCGAGAATAAGCTCGGGCAGTTGAAGGGGGACATACCAAGATATTTGGACTGAAACGTCATCGCCAGTCGAACACGTTCGTCCTTGAAGTAACGCCCGAGTTCACCGTCCAGCGACAGCCATGGCCGCAACAGAGGGAGCATTTTCAGGAGGGCGGGTGAAAGCAGGTCGCGCCAGCTCGAGAACGGTGATTCGAGCACCGTGCGAAACTGGTCCATCTTGATCCGATTTTCCGCGAGGAATGTGCGAAACTTGCCGGCGTCTTCGGGAGAAAGTTTGGCGACGGCTTGCTCCATGCGGGCGACATCCGGCGTGGCCAGGAGTTCGCCCCCTCTGCCGAAGATCAAGTGATATTGCGGGTCGAGCTTGATCAGCTCAACCTCGTCACGAAGTCTGCGCCCGACCGAGGCGAAAATTTCTTCGAGCACACGCGGGTAGAGGAAAAAGGTCGGGCCAAGGTCGAACTTGAAGCCTTCCGCCTCAATGGTCGATGTCCGACCACCCAGAAACGGGAGCCGCTCGACAACCTTGACCTTCGCTCCTGCATTCGCGAGCAAAATCGCGCTGGCGAGCCCTCCAGGTCCGGCCCCGATGATGACGACCTGCTTTTCCTTGGCCATGGAAATGCTACTCCTCGAAATCGTCTCACGGACCGGATGGGTCATCTGTCCGAAGGGTTTTCGAATGTAGCCAATGTGCAACATCGATCCCGACAGGGTCCCGACGCCGGTCGCGAGTGCTTTGTAGGCTGAAATCCAGAGAGCGTCAAGGGCACGAATCGCTGTTGAAGAGGGTGGTCCAACATGCGCAAGTGTTGATGGCACGGCTTGTTGGGACCGATCCGAGGCGTTCGTGCGGATCGAAAGGGTCGGGCAGGCGGTTGCGGTAGGTGATTGAGCCGATCATCGTACTGGCTCGTAACGGATTTTGGGGTGGTGGTTCTTTCGCACCCCTCTGACGGTTATCCTGTCCAGTTGTTCTAACGGATTGGCAAAAAAGCCCGATAACGACAACGGATTGACCCCTGGTGAAAATCCGGGACCTCGTCGACGACTTCAAGTGCTTCGAGACGGTCCGAATCATGCGTTGGCCCGATGGCGTTACCTGTCCGAACTGCTCGTCGGCTAGCGTCATCAAGAATGGTCGAGATGAGACTCAGCCTTACAGACAGCGCTCCGAGTGTCACGCCTAACGGCAGCGCTTCGACGACCTCACCGGGACGATCTTCGCCGGGCATCACGAACGTCTGCGGATCTGGTTCATTTGCTGATAGTTTTCTTAAACAAATACATTACGCCGGCTCATAGGGTTCCATGTGAATTGATGTGTCCGAGACGGCGGGAACCGCTTCGCGCAAGGCGCTTTTGACTTTGCCGCTGAGGATATGGGCGTCTCGAAGGGAAAGTGCTGGATCGGCCTGAACGTGGATGTCGACGAAGTAGGCTGTGCCGAATTTGCGAACGCGGAGCTTCTCGGTCGCGAGCACTCCCTCGACCTCTCGCGCGGCGACTTCGATCCGGGCGACGACCTTGGGGTCGGGCTGGTGGTCCATCAGGTCGGCCACTGCGGGACGGACGAGCATGATCCCGTTCAGCGCGATGACGGCCGCCGCGGCGAGCGCCGCATAGTCGTCGGCGGCCTCCCAGCCAGGGCCTCCCCAGATGGCCAGCGCAATTCCAATGAAAGCCGCAGCCGAGGTGATGGCGTCGCTACGATGATGCCATGCGTCGGTCTGCACCGCGAGGCTTCCTGTCTCCTCGGCGACCGCCACGACCTTCCGGAAGAGCAACTCTTTCACCGCCACCACGACCGCGAGCACGACAAGTGTGAAAGGTGCGGGGGCCTGTCTGGGGCTCTGAATATCGCGAAGTGCGACCAAGGCGATTCCCACCGCCGCAGCCAGAAGCATCAGGGAGACGACCGCCGCGGCAAGCGGCTCGGCCTTGCCGTAGCCGTAGGGGTAAGACTTGTCGGCGGGCTTGCTGGTGATCCTCAGGCCTCGCCAGACCACAATCGAACCGAGGAGGTCGGTGGACGACTCGACGGCGTCGGCGAACAGGGCGGAGGAGTGGCCGATGATCCCCGCCAGCATCTTCGCGACTACTAATGCCGCGTTCACAAGCAAGCCTGTCCGCGCGGCCTGAATGCCACGATCGGTCGGATTCATACCACGTCCCTTCGAACTTGGTCCCGGCCGCATGACTTAAGAGGACTAATGTAGCGATCCGGAAACCATCCGCAAAGGGACGGGGAGACAGGATCCTCAACGGCGTGGTCGAGCAAGTCGCCCCAAACGATCGCATCCCTCCTTGCATAGCTTGGCTGCATCGTCCCGAAATTACGACGCCGTTGACGCCTGTGTCTTACTTTGTGAAAAGTATCACGATCTTGTCCGAAACTTGCGGAGGTAGCGGCCATGGATATCTTGCTGGTTCCGTTCGGAAGTCACGGCGATGTCCATCCTTTTCTGGCGCTTGGGCAGGCGTTGCGAGAACGGGGGCACCACGTGACCTTTATCTTGAATGAACTGTTCGGGCCACTCGTGCGGGGTTTGGGTTTCGTGCATGTCCCGCTGGGGGATGATGAGCGCCTCGCCGAAGTTCAGAACGACCCGGACCTGTGGCACCCGCGGAAGGCCTTCAAGGTCGTGGCGAAGACGGTACTGGAGGCAGCTCGTCTCACCTACCCCTTGATCGTCGATAGGATTGTTCCCGGCGAGACGGTGGTAGTGGGAGGGTCGATGGCCTTTTCCGCGAGGCTCGCCCACGAGAAGACCGGAGTGCCAGCGGCCACGGTTCACCTTCAGCCCGCAGTCTTTTTCAGCAACGATGAGACCCCTACATTTCCTGGGCTCGGAGTCGTGACAAACTGGCCGCGATGGTTCAAGCGGCCTTTTTACGATTTCATCTACTCTCAGGGAATCGACCCGAGCATCGCGCCGGGGCTAAACGCCTTTCGCGCCGAGCTTGGTCTGCCGCCGGTGCGCGACATCATGCGCGATTATTTGCACGCGCCACAATTAGTGCTGGGGTTCTTTCCGTCATGGTTCGCCGCGCCGCAGCGGGACTGGCCAAGGCAGACGAAGCTTGTCGGCTTCCCGCTGTTTGACGAGCAAGACGCGACGCCGATCCCCCCGGAACTTGAAGCGTTTCTCGATGCCGGGCCGCCGCCGATCGCCTTCACGCCGGGATCGGGCAACCTCCATGCGCGGGCCTTTTTTGACGCCTCGGCGGAAGCATGCCACCTGCTCGGGCGGCGAGGAATCTTGCTCTCGCGATTCGCTAAGAACGTCCCTCCCACGTTGCCCGAAGGGGTTGTCCATTTCCCTTACGCGCCGTTTGGCACGTTGCTGCCGAGAATCGCGGCGCTGGTGCATCACGGTGGGATTGGAACCTCGGCGCAAGCGATGGCGACGGCCACCCCCCAGCTTGTCATGCCCTTGGCTTACGATCAGTTCGACAATGTCGCCAGAATGGCGAAGCGAGGCATCGCCCGCGCGCTCCTGCCCGCGAAATTCCGAGCCCCCGCCGTTGCGAAGGAATTGCACGCCCTGTTCGATGACTCTGACTTGAAGCAGAATTGCGTCGAGACCTCAGCGCTTTTCGCACGAGACCCGCACCCGATGCAAACGGCCTGCGAAGCCATTGAGACGTTACATCAACAGTCTTGATGGATGCAAATTTAGATACGAGCTTACCAGCCCATTGTACCGGCGCTTCCTTTGAACGGGCCGACGACATGGGACGTTACCCAGCCGCCGTAGAAATCGCCGGCTTGTGCCTGCACAAGTTCACTATCGACGAAGCAAGCATCGACCTTACTTGGGAAAAAGGCCAGATAATTGCGGATCGGGGTGAAGGCCTTTGTCGGATTTGGATAAAACCAGGCGGCGTCCTTGGAGATATTGCCATTAACGATCAGCGATAGGTAGCTTGCTTGCCCCTTCCACTCACAAAAGCTCGACCGCGACGACGGTTCAAGGAATTTTTCGCGAACGTCATCGAGCGGGATGTAATAGACGGGCGGATGGCTCGTTTCCAGCACGCGCCAAGTCCTCTTCGACTCAGCGACAACCTCGCCGCCAAACTCGACGCGAATGACGCGATCCGACGGCTCGAGGCGCGGGGGCCGCGGATAATCCCAGGCCGATTCCTGGCCGGGGCCGGGCTCGATTCTACGGGGTTTCAACGTTCCGCTCAAACCAGATCCTCCATCGGCCCGCCGCCGCAATAATCCGGATTACCGAACTTTGTGATCCGGTGGCCGAAGCCGTGGGCCAGCGAGAGCAGGAGACGGTTGTGCGGGACGTTTTTGTACTTGAGCGAGCGGCCCATCTTGAAGTCGAGACCGTTGCCCACAAGCACAAACGGGATATTGTCGAGCGTGTGCGAATTGCCTTTGCCTAGCTCGTTCGTCCAGATGATCAGCGTGTTGTCGAGCAGGCTGCCGGGTCCGCCGGGCTCCGGAGTCTCGGCCAGCTTTTTGGTCAGATAGGCAAGCTGTTCGCAGTACCACTTGTTGATCTTGGTCAACTTTTCCTGCGAGTCCTTGTCGCTGTCTTCCTTATGGGAAAGCTCGTGGTGCCCTTCGCTCACACCCAGCCAGCGCATCTTGGCACCACCGACCGAATTGGTGTATTGCAGCGTCGCGACGCGGGCGAAGTCGGCCGAGAAGCTGTTGACCAGGAGGTCGATCTGCATCTTGCTAATCCGAGGCATGTTGTCATTTTCATGCTTGACACCCGGC
>JAYVYS010000560.1:0-7582 GCA_043784005.1 Isosphaeraceae bacterium | reverse complement strand
CAAGTCTTCGACACGCTCCGACGGGCCTTCCGTGCTGGCGTGAAGAGGAGGCGAAACGCCCGCCGATGTCGCGACGAGTCGCGATGGTGAGGGATCGCTCTCGTTGGAGGTCTCGATCCGTTCGACGGCCGATCGATTCTGAAGATAGATCGCTCCGCCGGCAAGCATCGCGGCGAGAGTGAGCAACGGAAGTGTCGGCAGCGCGGTGAACGCCAGGATCACGAGGAAAACGGCCGCCACGGCAAGCACGTCGGGGCGGCCGAAAAGCTGGCTCGTCACGTCGCGACCGAGGTCGGTGTCGGACGATGATCGCGTGACGATCAAGCCTGCGGCCAGTGAAATTAAAAACGCGGGGACCTGGCTGACCAGGCCGTCGCCGATGGTTAGCTTCGTGAAGACGTTCACGGCGTCGGCCACGCTCATGCCGTAGTTCACCACGCCGAGAAACAACCCGGCGGTGATGTTCACGGCGACGATCACGATGCCTGCCACGGCGTCTCCGCGAACGAACTTTCCAGCGCCATCCATCGCACCGAAGAAGTCGGCCTGGCGATAAACGGCCTCGCGGCGGCGATGTGCCTCGTGCTGGTCGATGAGGCCGGCGTGAAGGTCGGCGTCGATGGCCATCTGGCGACCGGGCAGACCATCGAGCATGAATCGCGCGGCGACTTCGCTGATGCGGGTCGCTCCTTTCGTGATCACCGTGAACTGGATGACCACGAGGATCAAGAAGAGGATCGCGCCGACGACGACTTGATCCCCGGCGACGAATTCACCGAAGGCCCGGATCACGCCTCCCGCCGCGTCCAGACCGTGGTCTCCCGCGCGAGTCAACACAAGCCGGGTCGTGGCGACGTTCAGGACCAGACGGGTCAAGGTGGTCGTGAGCAAGATCGTGGGAAAAGCGCTGAATTCTTGCGGGGTGCGGATGGCCAGGGTGGTCAGCAGCACCAGCACGGCGAGCGTGATGTTCGCCGAAAGCAAGAGGTCGAGCACCGGAGGCGGCACGGGAACCACAAACACAAGGATCGCGCCGACGATCGTGATCGGCAGGATCACCCGGTTCAATCGCGACCACCAAACATCAAGGCCCGGCGTGCCGGAGACGGCTGTGGCTGTGGCTGTGGGAGGCATCCCTTCCCCTCAACGGAACTGATCCGAAGAAATCCATATCGCCGATCGCTGATGACCGACGCGCATCGTGTTGTGCTCCCTGAGACGTGTGGGCGGACGATACCCACGATCGGTCGGCCTGTCCAGACCGATGCGACGTTCGGTAGGATGAAGTGGATTCGTCGGCGGACCCTAATGACCCCGCGCACGGGCTTTGAGCGATGTCACCGATCCTTCGGTTCTATTCCGGCGAGGGGGGCGACAATGTCGGGCGCACCCTGGCGGAGATCCAGGGCCTCGACGTTGTGAGGATGGAGTATTACCACGATTTCATTCAGTGGATGTTCCCCCTCCGTCAGCCCAGCGGATATCAGCCAGGCTCGCCCGTGCTTACCGACAGCGATGTGAAGGCCTTTCACGACCGTCCCGACCTGCGGGCGAGCCTCCGCGCGTCATTTGTCGCGTTTCTCGCGTTCCTCGAGCTCGCATTCGACGCCGAGCAAAACCACGTGCGCGCGACTGACAGATTCGCAGCGAGGCAGGATGTCTTTGCGACTCCCAACCACAACTGGCTGCGCATCACTCGCGTCTTGCTCAGCCTCAAGACGCTTGGTTTGGACGAGGAATGCCAGGCCTTTTTCGCGTTTCTCGACGACCTTTATGTGGAGCGCGTCGGGATTACCGACCTGACCTTCGGCTATTGGAGAGACGCCGCGGAAGGCAAGTCGCGATCCTGAGTCACGACGTCACGCGGTGCTCGGTCAGCGTGTCGAGGATCGTCGGTGCCCCCGTGTCGTTGGAAAAAGTGCCGTGACACTCGACAACCTGCGCGGCGTACTCGGCATGACGGGTTTTGAGCAAGCGGTGCAACTTGGGCAAGCGATAGTGTGGGATCGCCGGGAAGAGGTGGTGGGGAATATGCATGTCCTGCCCATACACGAACACCGCCCAGCGCGTGAAGGCGTCGGCGTAGAAGACCCTTGAGTTCGTCAACCGGCCATCGTCAGCGTTCGTGTGCTGGTAAACATCCCGCAAGAGCATGAAGAACGAGAACGTCGTCACTATCGGGAGAAGCCATAAGAGGTAGAGATACATCGTGGACCGGCCCCCGGTCTCCGCCCTCAGGAGGCTCATCGCCGTGAGGAACCACGTCAGATAGACGAGCCGAAGAATCCCCCCGAACCGAGGCGAGTACGGCTGGCGGAATGGCGAGGGGAAGAACGCCCGCTTGGGAAGCAAGTTACCGCCGATTAACAGAACCAGTGTGCCCAAGGCTCCGACAGCCCACAGCATCTCTGGACGCCCCGCGAGGGTACAGAGCCACGTTCCGGCGACGAACACGGCAAGATAAACGATCGCGAGCGACGCCCCAATTCGGGGCCAGGCCCGGCCGGATTTCTCTAAACCGGGAACTCGCTTGAGGTAAACATTGCTGGCGCTGCCCAGTACGTTGATCGCGAAGTAATCTTGCTGGTACGCCATCACGGCCTTGGGCTCGGTAAACCCACGCAAATAGATCGACTTGATAAACTCCCAGCGCCCCATGGGAAACCGATCGACCATCTTGCTACCGCCAAGGCTTACCAAATCCGGGTCGCGCTCCGGATCATTGGTGTACTGATGGTGAGCCAGATGAAAAACGCGGTAAAAGTGCACCGTCGACACGATCGGAAACATACAGAGGAGATCACCGAGTAAATCGTTCAAAAACTTGTGCCGGAGCAGCGTGTAATGCGCCGCTTCATGGCCAAGCCCCGCCAACCGATGCTGCAATCCGCCGATCAAAACAATCGCCAGCGCGAAGACAGGAATATTGAGGGCCCAAGGAAGCCCCCAGCCCGCCCGATATTCGCAAAACGCCACCGTTCCGCCAATCACCAAGGCAAGGCTCAGGTATTCAAAAGCGATATAACCCAAATTGGTCAGATTATCCACGCTCCGCAAACGCCGGATCTCGTCGTCGAGGGAGGGCTCGCCGAAGCTCGGCCTTGTCGTCGTCTGAGTGGTCACAGCCATGGCGTTGATCTCATTCCCGGATTACCAGGATACCTCTACATCCTCCATCTTATCGTAAGAATGTGACGAATGCTTCAGCAAAAAGAGGATATCCGATATTTTAGGACGTTCGGGAAGGGGTGGCGGGATAGGCGATGAAAACCTGAGGGGGATGTTGGAGGGTGGGTCTTGACCCAATACCGTTGAACGAGCCATGTCACATTGCACCGCAGTGGGTTCCCTCTCCCTTTCATGGGGGAGAGGGTTTCGTGGGACATCAGATTGGCTCGAAAAGGAGGCGATGATTGTGTTAGCCAAGACCCTCTCCCGCAGGGCGCAGGGAGAGGGAGCCAGAAATTGTTTCACCTAAGGATGTTACCGCTCATTCAACGGTAGTGGGTCGAATCGTCGAAGCTGACCACGCACTGGAACATGGTGGGCCTTGAAAACTCGACCCACCCTACGAGCGCTTCGTTGGCCAGAATGGCGTCAGCTCGCTGAGAGCCTCGGGAGGAAGGGGTGAACCGATCGGGCGGCGACGGCTCAGTTTTCGGGCGAGGGCGGGAGCGGCGACGTTAGGAATCCCTGCTTTGCTCGATGTGCGACGAACCTTATCGCCCTGGGCCCCTCCCACAATGGTGCGGATCGAAATCGGTCGAGGCACAGGACCTCCAACCAGAACCACGGTCAAGCCGAGCGGACCCGTCAGCACAAGCGAAGCGTCTGCAAGGGCTTCGGGCGAATCGATCCGCCAGGCCTTGGCTAATCGTCGGCGGCGGGTGCGAAGAGACGGGTCGCCCTCGGCGGCACGGAGGTCTTCGCGGTGCTCCTCAGGAGAGAGCCTGAGCGTGGCCTCGAACCGCAGGGTGGCGAGTGCGTAATCAAGGATGCCGAGCCCCAGCATCGCCACGGCCAGCGCGAGCGTCAGATTCCGCAAGGCGAATCCCGAGGCGAGGGCCAGTTCGGGGTTGTCAACGCGAGAAAGTGATTGAAGCGCGGGCCAATCGGAGCGAATCGCGAAGGCGGCCACCACGACCACGACAATGGCCTTCAACACCGACCATACCCCGCGCCCGGCGTTCGCCGCAAACCCCCTGCCCTGCCCGAAGGTCCAGAGCCTCCCGATATCCGGTGCGAGCAAGCCTGGAGCCCACAGGCCCAGCACCTGCCCTTGATGTGCCGCAAGCGCCGCGAGCCAGGACGTTGAGAGAATCATGACAAGCGGAATGACGATCGCCGAAGCGTGCATTCGCAACTGTGTGGCGATCTCAGCGCCATCAGCCGAGAGGAAGAGAATGGGCGAGTCGAGTAGAGGCTGACGAATGAGCCCAAGCAAGGCGGTCACCAGCATGGGACCGCACCAAGAGAGCACCACGGCAGCGGCAAGCAGGGCGGCGGCGGCCGTCAGCTCGGGACTATGCGCGGCCTGACCCCGGTCGCGGGCTTGCTGGCGTCGGTGCTTCGAGGGGGCTTGCGTTCGGTCTTCGGAATCGCTCATGGCGACACCCCGGGCCATCCGTTCCAGGCGTCGGCAAAGGTGAGCCAAAGCGTGCCGAGACTCAGAAGCACGACAACCAGCCCCAGCGCCGCGCGAACGGGCATGGCGACCGCGACGAGTTGCAATGAAGGCGCGGCCTTGCCGAGCAGTCCGAGCGCGATTCCCGCCAGCGCCAGCGCCAGAGCCGCAGGCGCGGCGGCCCGAATGGCCAGCGCGAGCGCTTCGCCGACTTTTCCGAACGCGAGGGTCACGGTTTCCCGGGTCAACACCCCGCCTCCCGGTGGCACCGCCCGGAAGCTTTCCATCAACGCGCGCACCAGGACAAGCGGCCCGTCGAGCGCGAGAAAAATCGCCAGGGCGATCAGACCGTAAAGGTGTCCGATGGCGGTCATCTCGTCGCTGGCGTCGGGGTCGAAGAGTGCCGCGGGGGCGAACCCGCCTTGCGCTCCGACAAGCTCTCCGGCTTGTTTCGCGCCGGCGATCAACAGTGCCGCCGACCACCCCAGCGCCGCCCCGAGCAGGGCCTCGCCAAAAAGTGCCGTGGCAAGCGCTTGCCATGAGAGACTCGGCATCGTCGTTGATGCGAGCGCCGGAGTCAGCACCAACCCGAGAAGACCGCCCATGATCAGCTTGAACCGCCATTCCAACCCCGAAGCGGAGAACGTGGGGGCGGTCCATGCCAGGCCCACCGCGCGCGCGCTCACCAGGGCAAAGAGAGCGGTCCATGCGGAGAGTTCGTCGGGCATGACGTTCAAGGCCCCGAGATCAGGCTTGGGATCGCCTCGATCAGGTTCCCGGTGAACCCGACCCAGCGGCCAACCAGCCAGGGCAAGAGCAGCAGCACGGCCACAACCACGGCGATCATCTTCGGCACAAGGCCAATCACAGGCTCATGTAATTGTGTGAGCGTTTGTCCGATACCGACAAGCAACCCGACGACCAGCGCGACCGCCAAGAGCGGTCCACCCAGCACCAATGCCAGGCGGATCGCTTCTTGTGACCAATCAACGAATTGGGAGGCTTCCATGCGTCACCCTCCCGTGGGGACCGGCCCGAAGCTTCGTAGCAACATCGTCGCCACGTGGAGCCAGCCGTCGGCCGCCACAAATAAAATCAGTTTCAAGGGCAACGCCACCAGCGCGGGCGGCAGCATGAACAACCCCGTGGCCGCGAGCACCGCCGAGGTCACGAGATCCACTACCAGAAACGGCAAATATAAGTAAAACCCGATCACAAGCGCCGTGGTCAGCTCACTGAGCAAGAAGGCGGGCGCGACGACTTGAAGCGGGAACTCATCGATGTACTTTGGCTCGGCACGGCCGGGGGTCTCGGGGTTGACTTCGTCGTAGATGGCCCAAAGATATTTCTCGTGATTGGTCCGCGATATCTGGTCGAGCATGAACGTCTTGACCGGCCCGCTCGCCTCATCGTATGCCTGCCGCCATGTGATCTTGCCGTTCGCATACGGGTCGATCGCCTTTTTGTAGACAATTTCACCCGTTGGACGCATGATGAGCACGGTCAAGAGCAAGGAAAGCGCGGTGAGGACCTGATTGCCGGGCACCTGCGGGCTTCCTAGCGCTTGCCGCAAAAGGATGAGTACGATATTGATCCGAACAAAGCCCGTGATCATCAGCAAGGCCGCGGGCGCGAGCGAAACCAAAGCAAAGAGGCCGACGGTCGAAACACTTCGCAACACCTGTTGCGGCTCGACGAGAGGAATCGCAAGCGTTCCCGGTGGCACGGGCTTGGAAATCGGCGCGGGCTCGACGTTCGGGATCGCCCGATTCGCGACAATCACCTTCGCGTCCGCTTTTTCCGACTTCGGACCGGCTCCCATCGACACGACAACGATTGAAAGCAAAAGTGAGAGGGAAAGAGGTCGTTTGTTCATGCGTCGTCTCCCACCCGGACATCGACCCGGTCCGACGCGGCGGGTGCGAACAGGGGATTGTCGCCATCAAGCTCTCCCAGCAGCGAAGGAGCGCCTTGCGGACCCGTACCGATCAGGAGGGTGCGACCGCCGACGTCGAGCAAATAGACTGAGTGTTTCGGTGAGATGTGCGTACGGCCCAGGACGCGAAGATTCGGGGCGCTTCCTGGTGCCTTCGGCAAGAACTTTTTCGAGGCGATGCTCATCCACCCGCACAAGGCGAGAGCCGCCGCGATGCCGACGGTCCCCACCCACCAGCCGCTGGTGTTTTCTGTCCGCCGGAGGGACGAAGAAAGGGCCTCTCGCGAAACGGGGCGACGCGGGGAATCGGGTTCGATCGCGTCGGCGCGCGTGAGCGCGTTGCTGATGAGGATTATCACGAGCACCACGAGGGCGATCGAATGAGTTCTGGGCCTCCGGCCTCGGCTAAGCATTCGCAAATCCTTCGCGAAAGCGAGTTTGTCGAAAGAATGATGCGGGCAAACGTCGATCAACGATGTGGGGTGATCTATCTCCCGACGTCTCGCAACACAAAATAATCTTTCGGTTCAGGGGGGGGTAAGCGCGGTGCGACCCACAGGACTTTTTCGGTCAACCATGACCGAGGCCCGATCATAGGGACCGCGAAAAATAAATTGAGCATTTCAATCCCAAGGGGAAGCCGTGGCACGGGCATCTTGCCTGTGAAATTGGGGAACACGGGCTTGGAAGCCCATGCCACACCAGAGATCGAAAATTGCTCAACTTATTATTTCGCGGTTCCATAGCGCTCGATTTCGAGGTCAGGCGGGCAGATCATGAAGACTTATTCAGTCCCTCATTCACGCCACCATGTCTTCCGGGTCGTCGAAGGCGACGACTCCCGCCCTGCTGAGGCGGCATAAGGTATCGACAACGACGCGCTGGGCGGTCATCACCGACTCGAATGAGACGGGACCGTGGGTATCGATTTGGGCCTCTAGCACTCTGGCCGAGGACGCCGGGAGCTTGGTCAGCAGCAGTTGGCGAAAGCCGATCCGCGTGCCGACGAGCGCGTCGAGAAT
>JAYVYS010000559.1:0-7745 GCA_043784005.1 Isosphaeraceae bacterium | reverse complement strand
GTCGTCAAGCCGTGGATGTCGCCGCCCCGGCTGCGAATGGGACGCGGGGCGGATTCGCCTCGAAGTTGCGGAGGTAAGTGCTCGACCGTTAGCTCGGTCCCGTCGCCCAGAATCACGGCGCGCTCGACATAGTTTTGCAACTCGCGGACATTCCCCGGCCAATCATGCTCGCGAAGCACTCGCATCGCCTCGGCGCTGATTTTTTTGATGTCCTTGCGGTTTTGTTCGACATAGCGTTTCAGGAAAAGTTCAACAAGTGGGCCGATGTCTTCGCGACGCTCGCGGAGCGGCGGCAAGTAAATCGGAACGACATTGAGCCGGTAATACAGGTCCTCGCGGAACCTGCCGGCGTCGATCTCGTCGAGCAGGTCACGGTTGGTCGCGGCGATGATCCGGGTGTCGACCTTGACGGTGCGGATGTCTCCGACGCGCTCGAACTCTCCTTCTTGCAGCACGCGAAGCAGCTTGACTTGAAGCTTGGGCGTGGTGCTGTTGATCTCGTCGAGAAAGATGCTGCCGGTGTGCGCGGCTTCGAACCGCCCGGTGCGATTGTCAACCGCGCCGGTGAACGAGCCCTTCACGTGACCGAAGAGTTCGCTTTCGAGCAGGCTCTCGGTAAGCGCTCCGCAGTTCACGCGAATGTAGGGGCCAGAATAGCGCGGGCTGAGGTCGTGAACGGCGCGTGCGATCAGTTCTTTGCCAGTGCCGGTCTCGCCGACAATCAAGACGCAGGCGCGCGACGGAGCGACCTGATGCGTGATCCGTGCGACCTCGCGCATCGCCGTGCTCGGACCGACGACCCCGGGCAAAGTGTAGTCGTCGCCCGTGCGATGGGGTGAGCGTTCAAAAGCGTTCGCCATGTTCGGGCGCTGCCCTCTCCGGGAAAAATGGCGGATGGCCGATGATCAATGACGGATGGTCTATCAATGAGGGCCAATCATTGATGAACAATGGTTAGCTCTCACAAAAAAGTGAGGGGTTTTCTACGATTCGTCATCGATCTTGATTAGGAAGAGCCTCGGGAGAGGGCGAGGCCGGGGGAACGGGTTCAGGAGCGACTGCGGCGGGGGCGGTTTCCAAGAGTTGGAGCCGCGCTCCGGTTGACGCGGCCTTGGGTCGTAGGCTGCCGATCACGGTTCCCAGCGCGGTGTGGAGGGCGGGATCGGTCTCGCTGTCGAAGGCGGCAAGGAGCTTGACTTCCTGGTCGGCCGCGACAAGCGGGCCAAACCGCTGCACGCTGCGCGCGAGCTGTGAAGCGGTCGCCAGACGCAACGGGCCGGGCTTGGATGGGTCGATCAGGACGTCGGCAAGCCCGCGCTGGGCGTAAGGCAAGGCGACCTCGCCGAGCGCGGCCGAGGCGGCGAGGCTGGTGGCGGGGTTGCCGAGCGCGGCGGTTAACGTCGGCTCGATCCGGGCGATGTCGGGCTCGAACGGATTATTCGGACGCCCTGCGATCTGTGCGAGCAGAGTCACCGCTTCCTGAGCATATTTGGCGCGGTCGGCGGCGCTGAAGTTTTCGGTCCGCTCGGGGTTGGAGAATGCGAGTTGGTCATTCAATGTCGCGGGGCTTGTCGGCGAGACCAGGAACTTCACCCTGGGAAACCGATCGCTCAGCGAAAGCAGATCGGCCTCTTTCGTCAGCGGGGCGACGATGTAGATCGGAATCCCCGCGGTTCTCGCGTCGGCTCGAAGGTTTGACAAAATATCATGAAGTCGCCATTCACCTTGAATCATGTGATGGTCGATGAAGATCAGTTCAATATCAGCGGTTTCGGCCGCGGACTTGAAACCGAGCGCGCCTGTGGGTTCGAGAACAGGCTCATATCCCAGGTTCTTGAGGTAGCCTGCGAGCTGGCTGCCTCGCGTGAGGTTGCCATCGATGACGAGGGCCCGCGGCGATGATGCGGTTGTGACGAATTGCGCGAGCACGGGGACGACCCGGCTGGACCCCGCGAAGGGCTTGCGAGGGTCGAGGTTTACCAGGGCTTTCGCGGCGGCGAACCGGGCGCGGCGGCCGGGGGCGGAGAGGGCCTCGACGAGCGGGTTGACCGCGCCTTCGACGGCCAGGGCGTTAGCGTCGGTGACCTTGCCCAGAGCCAGCGCGGCGGCGGCGGCGAGGTCGGATTTGCCATCGGCGATCGCCTGACGAACGACATCTCCCAGTACCGCGGGGCCGGCGGCCACGGCGGCGGCGAAGGTGTTGGCCGGATCGTTCTCGGGATAATTCGCCATCCCGGCACGTTCCACGGCTTTATCCATGGCGAGGCTGATTAAAACCACCTGCGCGGCCCGGTCGGTCGGGTCGGCGGCTAGGGCGGCTCGGGCGAGCTTATTGCCGAAGAAGGCTTCGGCCTCGCTCTTGGTGACGGTCCGGGGCGTCGGGATTTGCGAACCGTCGAGGTCCCAGATGGTCAGGGAGTCGCCCGGAAACTTGATCGCGTGAGTGTGATAGCGCCTGGCCTCGTCGGCAAGCAGTCGGACGGGCAATTTCGGCTGCGCGCTGAACGATCGATTTGTGATCCGCTCGATGGCGTGGCGGGCGGCGTCACGGGCGGGGGCGGAGGTTGCCGCGAGGGCCGTTAAGGCGGGGACAGCGCGGAGATCGCCGATCCTGCCAAGGGCCTCGGCGGCATCCATCGCGAGGGTCGGCTTGGCGTTGAGCAAGGCGATCAAGGCGGGGGTGGCCGAGCGATCGAGCCGTCCCATGTTCTGGACGAGAAGCGCGTGAGATTCGGGGCTAAGACCCGGCTGGTCCAGCTCTTTCGCGAGCGCCGGCACGGCGTACGACCCGGCCTGGCGAAGCTGCGCGACGCCGTAGTCCTGCTCTTCCTTCGATTTGGTCAACGCGGTGATGCCCCGGCGGATTCGCTCGGGATTCGTGGCGTTTCGGCGCGACGCTTCGCCGAGCTTGTTGACGAGCGGTTCGGCAAATCGTCGGGTCTCGGGATAGTCTTGAAGCTGCAAGAACGAACGCGCTCCGTAGCGGTCACGGATGGAGAGAAGTGTCGGGTCGTCGGGATTGCTTTGGACGAACATATTCAAATACGGAACCGCATCAGCGGACTGGCCGGTTCGCAGCAGGTAGTCGGCGGCGTCCCAGAATTCGACCGGCGTGGTGGGTGCCTTGGTATAGATCGGGGCGGGCGCGCGGCGCGCGGGAGTCGGCTCGGCGGCCGCCTTTTTCGAGGCCGTCTGCCCTTGGGCGAGCGGAGTGAAGGAAGAGAGGCTCAGCGCGAGCCCGAACCCAATGGCCGCCGCGCGGCAGGCGACCGGTCGCTCGTTCACACTCAGAGATGGTGTCGTTGTGCGACGCATGGGCTTGGGGTCCTGGGTTAGGGTGGAATGACCGATGATCGATGACGGATGACAATCAAAATCAATCCAACAATTCGGCCGCGACCAGATCTTCATACGTCTCGCGCCGGCGGACGAGTTTCGCGTCTTTGCCGTTCACGAGAATTTCCGGAGCCCGGGGTCGGGTATTGTAATTCGAAGCCATCACCATTCCATAAGCACCCGCGGAGAAAATGCCGATCAGGTCGTCGCGGTTCATCGGCGGCAGAGCGCGATCCTTGGCGAGGAAATCTCCGCTCTCGCAGATCGGCCCGACGACGTCCCATGGCTCGGTTCCGGCGATCGGCTCTTCAAAGCTCGCGGGAGGGGCGGGGAATCCGCTAGGGACGTTCACAGGCCAGATTTTGTGGAACGACTCATAAAGCGCAGGCCGGATCAGGTCGTTCATGGCGGCGTCCTGAATCAAAAATCGCTTCTCGCCCGATTGCTTTGTGAAGATGACCTTGCTGACGAGCAAGCCTGCGTTTCCTGCGATCACCCGGCCCGGCTCCATCGCGATCCGGCAGCCTGTCGACTTGATCCCCGGCACGATCACCTTGGCGAACTCGCTGATCGCCTTGGCCTCGGAACCCTTGTAATCGATCCCGAACCCTCCCCCCATGTTATACCAGGCGATCGGGTGCCCCATCGCACGGAGCTTGCCAATGATCTCGACCCCCTTGGCAACGGCCCCCGCGTAAGGCTCAACGGTCGTGATCTGCGAGCCAATGTGCATATGCATGCCGATCATCGACAGGCTGGGCATTTTGACCACGTCCTCAGCCAATCGCAACGACCGCTCGATGTTCATCCCGAACTTGGATTCTTTCTTTCCCGTCGAGATATAACGATGCGTTTTCGGGTCAACGTCGGGGTTGACTCGCAGCGCGATGGGCGCGACCTTGCCCATCGCTCTGGCGACGCGGGCGATGGCTTCGAGTTCGGCCTCGCTCTCGACGTTGAACATGAGGACGCCGGCCTCGATTCCCGCGCGGATTTCCTCGTCGGTCTTGCCCACGCCCGCGAAGACGGTTCGATCGGCCGAACCTCCCGCGAGCCCGACGCGATAAAGCTCTCCGGCGGAGACGACGTCGAACCCGCTGCCATGCTCGGCCATGAGCTTGAGCACGCCGAGGTTCGAGTTCGCCTTGACCGAGTAGCAGATGAGCGGGTTGAGTTCGGCGAACTCGGTTTGCAAGGCGCTGAGAGTCTCCAAAAACGCCGCACTACTGTAAACATACAGCGGCGTGCCGAATTTCTCGGCAAGCGCGGCAATGGAGACATCTTCACAGTAAAGGGCGTTGTCGACGTAGTGGAAGTGGCTCATGGGTCTCTTGGGTGTTGGTCGCGGGAGATTGATGCGGTCAGTGTCGGGTAGCGGGCCGATCACATATCATAAGGAGACGAATAGTTTTATATCATATGCCTAGAAAGGAATATCTTCATCATCGTCAGGTTCTGACGCTGGAGGTTCTGGCAGTGGCCGGCGAGATTTTGTCGGTGTCGGTGGCTTTTTTAGGACAAGTCGATCTTCGTTCGCCAGCAACCAATCCATGCCTTTAGATGTTAAAGACCAGCTGATAAATAGATTACCATAAGAATCCTCGTCCTTAACGTCCTCGACAAAGGTTTTTCGTTTGAGGCTTTCTAATGCCATCATGGCCGTAATTTTAGCGAAACCAAGATTTTCCATGTCTTGACGGATCGTATACATGCTAACCTTGTCCTCGGCGTGATCACTATTTTCTCCGACTAAAACGAGAGCGGTCACCTCATGGACGGATAAACCCTTCACATCCGCAAGAACAGGATGCTTTGTGAAGTGCGTTATTGTTTTTTCCTTGCGAAGAATGGCATTCAACCGCTCAGAAATCTTGTTTTTCAAAGCATCGAAATCGCTTGGAGATTGGGTATGATATTTAATGATGCTACGATGTTGGACATCAAATGGAAATCGTGTTGTTCTTTCTTCTGAGCAAATAATTATCACATGTTTCTTGATAGAGATGGCGAATCCTAACTCGAACCACACATTCGGGTTATCGAGCGTGATGTCAGCCAAGCAAACATCGGCGGATCGAATTCCACTTTCTATATCTTCGATAGGGATTGTAACGTTTGGATCGCGATCAACTCGGTAAGGCTCTAAGCCAGCTTGTTTGATTGCGGGAACAAGAACATCTTGAAATCGTTTATCAAATGCACCGCCATCAAATGGCTGGATTACAAAGCAGGTGGGCATTTTAGATCTAACCTTATTTTGTGATTGAAATGGCACCCAGTTTTCAAGCCGCGTCTCAGTACATTCCCTCAAAAAGCTTGCGGTGTGGTCGTCCCGCGTCGATGTTTCGATAAACCTGTTCCCAAATCTCGTCGCTGTCGGTCTCATCTGTCATTTGACTCAAAGCCTTGATCGCCCGGATCGCCGCCAATCGTCGGGCCGCGCGTTCGTCTTCCGACATCGGCAAGAGCCGTCCGGTGGCGGGATCGAGAGTCAATGGAGGAAAAGACGGGATCGGTCCTTCCGCGTCAATAAGCGGAGCGACTGTGATTTCTTCGATATCGATGGGTTTATTCATCGAAGCGACTTCCTCTCTTTATCTGGGACGAGTGGGCTGTGAAAGCGTCACTCACCCCTATCATTCTACCCCCAATCGCTTAACCCACAGCCCCAACTGCTTCTCCACCTCCGCCGGGGCGGTGGAACCATACGATCGGAACGCTTTCACGGCGTTGGCCACTCCTAATATGCTTTTCACATCGGGGCCGAGCGAAACATGGGCTTTCGCGAATTCTTCGAGGGGCAGATCCGATAGCCGTTTCAAGCCTGATTTTTCACAGAGCGCGACCAGATGGCCGATGACCTCGTGGGCCGTGCGCTGGGGGATTCCTTTGAGGATCAGGTGCTCCATCAGGGTCGTCGCGTCGAGGAAACCTTCGTCAAGGCGTTCGTTGATGCGGTCGGCTCGCAGGCGCGCTCCTTCCACCACGACGGCGGCCAGGTCGAGGCAGGCCTCCACCGTGTCAAAGGCGTCGAAGAGCGGTTCCTTGTCTTCCTGAAGGTCGCGGTTATACGCCAAGGGGAGTCCCTTGACCAGCACCAGGAGGGTCGTCAGATCGCCGATTACCCGGGCGCTTCGGCCTCGGATCAGTTCGAGAACATCCGGGTTCTTCTTCTGCGGCATGATGCTGCTGCCGGTGCAAATCGCGTCGGGCAAGGCCAGGAACGAGAACTCCTGGGTGCTCCACAAAACCCACTCCTCAGCCCATCCCGAAAGGTGCTCGGCGATCAGGGTCAAGGTAAACACGCTTTCCAAGGCGAAGTCGCGATCGCTGGAAACGTCCATGCTGTTCGCCGCGACACCTTCAAACCCAAGCGCTTGCGCCACGTGACAACGATCGATCGGCAGCGATGTCCCGGCCAGAGCCGCAGCACCCAAAGGCAACACATTCAACCGCTTGCGACAATCCGTGACCCGCCCGCGATCACGTTCGAGCTTTTCCACGTAGGCAAGGAAGTAGTGCGCCGCCAGGACCGGCTGAGCCCTCTGCATGTGGGTGTAGCCGGGCAGGATCACGTCGCGCTGACGTTCGGCGGCGGCAACGAAAGCGCGTTGTAAAGCGAGCAGCCGGGCGTCGATCCGGTCGAGGGCGTCGCGCGTCCAGAGTTTCACATCCGTGGCGACCTGGTCATTGCGGCTTCGGGCGGTGTGGAGCTTTCGGCCAGTGTCCCCCAGCTTTTCGATCAGGGCGGCCTCGATATGCATGTGTACGTCTTCGCGCTCAAGCACAAAGGCAAACCGCCCCGATTCGATTTCCGCCCGGATTTCCGACAGCCCTCGCACAATTTGTTGGCATTCATCGGATGTCAGCAATCCGACGTGCGCGAGCATCTCGGCGTGTGCGATCGAGCCTTTGATGTCTTGCTCGAAGAGTCGACGGTCAAACGAGATCGATTCCGTGAACTCTTCGACGCGACGGTCGGTCCGGGTTCCAAATCGACCTCCCCACGGCTTGCTGGCCACAGTCGTTCTCCGGTTGCGGGGGTCGCGCGTGCGTAACTTTTCGGCACGGTGCTCCTGAGTTTAGGCAGTGCCATTCGCACTGTCAACGACTCATCGCGTCGTGGGGAGGTTCGCGAGGGTCGTAAGGAACGCAAAATTGTGTACAAAGGAACAGATTTAGAATCACGTATCGCTTAACTTGAGTCTCAAAGATATTGAAATCGGTAAGCCCGCGCTGAGCGGAAGCGCGATAGACTAAAAAATAAATGTGCTGATCGGGGTCACCTACGAAACAAGCCGCGAGGAGGGTTGTCTCATCGACAACCTTGCGGCCGGGTTTCAGGGGAGAGGAGACGGCCATGATCCGTGCCAAGCGAAGGTGCATATTACCGAACCTGAACGACAAAG
>JAYVYS010000558.1:0-10467 GCA_043784005.1 Isosphaeraceae bacterium | reverse complement strand
GCGGCGGTGACCACCAGGCCGAGGACGCTGGCGGTGACGTCGTGGCCCCCGACGAGGTCGCGCAGTGACTCGACTGCGAGGTAGGGGGCGAGCAGGAAGTCAGGGCTTTGCTCCTCGACACGAAACGACGGGCATTAAAAACGTTCGCGCCAGTCCTTAGCGCAACCCGTTCACTCCGGAGTTCTTCCGGTTCCGACCCTTAATATATGCCAATCGACACCGGCACGACAAGCCGGCTTGACCGAGGGCAACCTTTGTAACGCGCCTCAACGGGGACCAATTTTCCCCAAACCGTTTGAAAATCCCAAGGACTTCCGCCGACAATGGCGTCTCAGCATTCACACCAACGAAACCGGCCCCGGCTTCCCGAGGCAGGAGAGATCCATGATCGCGGCTTGTCGATTTGCGCTTCTGTTCCTCGCTCTGATGTTCGTCGCCGGCTGTTCGGGCGAGAAGCTTTCGACCGAAGTGATCCCGCTCGGCCCGATTTCTTCTGAACCCATCGCGAAGAACGCGACCGCCATATCATCATCCTCAACGGCGACGAAGCCCGGCCCATCCGCACCGCTGGGAACCCTCATCCGTCGCGCCGAGAGATCCGTCGAATCCAAAAACTTACCGGCGGCGATTCAGGCACTCGAAGAGGCCGTGGCCGTCGAACCCACCAACCGCAAGGCGCTTCGATTCCTCGCGGAGGTCACTCAGCGATTCGCGATGGACACCGAACGACCGAGGAGTTCGCCCTTTTATCTCAGATCGGCCGAGGTGGCTCGTGTCCTCAGATCGACGCCCAATGAATTGACAACCGAAGATATTCAGATGCTACCGCTGATTTTCTATAATGAAGCCTGCACGCTCGCTCAGAATGGTGAAACCGCGCGCGCTGTCAAGGCGCTGAGCGAGGCGCTGGAAACGGGGTTCCAGACGCTTGAACGGATCGATAACGACGAGGAACTCGATCCGATCCGCAAGATCCCGGAATTCATCGCGCTTCAAAAGGGTCTCGAAATGGTCAACATCGCGGCCCTCATGGCTCAAACCGCCTCGACACCCTTCAAATTCGACTTCAGGCTCCCGGACCTGGACGGCAAGCCTCTCGCCCTTGAGTCTCTCAAAGGCAAAATCGTGATCGTGGACATCTGGGGAACCTGGTGCCCCCCCTGCCGCAAAGAAATCCCGCACTTCGCGGCGCTCTATCAGAAATATCACGACAAAGGGCTAGAGATCGTCGGCATCAACTATGAGAATGACACCAGCGAAGAAGCCGTGAAGCGGGTGAAAGCGTTCATCAAAGATCAAGCCATCCCCTACCCGTGCGTGATCGGCGACGACGCGACTCGAAACCAGATCCTCGGCTTTGAAGGATTCCCCACAACCCTCTTTCTGGACCGCGAAGGAAAGGTCAGGCTCAAGCTGACCGGCTATCACTCGATCATCCCGCTTGAGACCGCGGTGGAGAAATTGATGGCCTCGGGTCAGCCTGAATCGCCTGCGAGGAATTGATGAGACGACGGGCGATGTTACTCGTTCCCACGGTCCTCGGTGGGAATGCCGTTTCCGACGCTCCGCGTCGTCGGGCATGTGCATAATCGTTGGAGAGATTGAGGAGCTTATGAGTCGATGCGAGATCCTAGGGCCAGTTTTACCGGCCGAGGTCAGGCTGCTGCGGTTATTCAGAATCCAGGGTTACCCTGTTGGCAGGCTCAAGCCAGGAACGAAACCAATGAGCAACTGGATTACGGACTCTTCGGGGAAAATGAACTTCCCCATCGGGAACAAAAAAAGTGATCCAGGGTCATAATCGTTCTCGTACCCCAGTTCGCTCCAGATGTAATGCCCTTCCTCAACATTGACGATTGCCGATATGCAACCGCAGCCCAAGTCCCCACACTCTGGGCAAACCAGAAACTCAAGGCGTCCGGTCGGAAGCAGCGGTGGCCCGCGCAGGAGAATTCGTTCGGCAAGTACCCGTTGACAATCAGGCGGCGTCCAGCCGAAGGGTGACACGAGATCGTAGGTTCGCCCTGTCGCCCTCTCACAGTGTTCTAGCAACGGTCGTCCGTCGACGATGAATTCGGCGGCGACCAAATGTGGGCGGCGAGGACTGATACACCACTCCACGGTTAAGACATTCATACGGCTCAACCCCTTTACTCCTTCTTCAGCCAGCTAATCCCTGCATGTCCTAACTTTTACTCTCCAATCACCTTGATCAAAATCCGCTTCGGCCTTCGTCCATCAAACTCCCCATAGAAAATCTGTTCCCAAGGCCCGAAGTCGAGCTTCCCCTCGGTGATGGCGACCACGACTTCACGTCCCATCACTTGCCGTTTCATGTGGGCATCGGCATTATCTTCGCCCGTGCGGTTGTGACTGTATCTCTGGGGAGAGGCGTCGAAGGGCGCGAGTGCTTCGAGCCACTTTTTGTAATCCGAATGGAGGCCCGGCTCGTCGTCGTTGATGAAGACGCTTGCCGTGATGTGCATGGCATTCACAAGACAAAGCCCCTCGCGAATACCGCTTTTGCGAAGTGCGTCCTCGACCCTCGGCGTGATGTTCACGAAGTCCATCCGCGCCGGGATGTTCATCGTGATGTGCTCAGTATAAGACTTCATAAAGAGATCTCTCCCATTTTTTTATGAATTCATAGGTCAAATCGCGTGTGCCGCAGATGCCAATCCGGCCACTCGACCCGTATCGATGTCGCCTCGACGATCCCCTTCCACACACGCAGCGCCTCGGACGGCGATGATATTCGGGCGGAGTGGGGCTAGCCGAGCGATCGTCGCGAGATCGAGACGTCCAGCAAGCGCCGTCGTCAGGCCGGAGTCTCGCGCGCGGTCGAACCAAGGTTTCCAGGTCAGGTCGATGGGACTCGGAGACGCTTTGTCCCAGGTGTCGACGAGGATGCCGACACACTCCCCGGAATCAATCGCTTCGGCGAGGACGAGTTCAGGACCGGGAGATCGGGCGCGTTCCCAATCGGCATACGCCACCGCGATCCATCCGGGTCCGGTCCGCCACTCACGCTGGATTCCTCGCCAATTCCGCGCCCAACCTTCGTCGCAGTTTGCCAGGCCGAGTTTCCAGTACGAAAGGTTTGAAAGGTCCGGAGGGATCGTTTCACCCATCCACTCGTGCAATTCTCCGAGTGCGACGCTCACGGGAATCGTCAGCGGGACCGTCCCCCGGATCGCCTTCCAGACGTTCGTGTCGGCTCTTCCGAGCGGGCCGCGCGAGGGTTCCTTCACATCAATGATATCCGCGCCTCCCTCCACTGCGAAGCGCGCCTCCTCGGGCGAACGGACGCTGACCAGCAATCGAGCCAAATTCGCCTCGTGCGTCAGGAGATCACTTCAAACCAGCGGACGCGGTCGAGTCGGAATTTTTTTTGGATCCCATCGACGTGACAGATCGCGACAACGTAGGGAATACCGCCGCGCTGTTCGAAGGACATGGGACTGATTTCCCGAGGGTCCGGGCCTTGCGTACCACCGTCATACTCGATTCGAACCCGAACACCCGCGCGGATCGCGGCGGACAGGCTCTCCCAGCCAAATGGAGCGTCGGGGTTCAGGCTGTTCTCGTCGAAAATCGAATAGGCGACAAGTCCCTGACTCGGACCCTCCTCGCCCCGAAGCGCCAGCCAAAGTCCTTTGACCCGGAGGCTATCCGCGAGTGCCCGATGCGCTCCTTCGCGATCGAGGTTGAGCACCCGGGTTAACGTATCAAGCCGGTGATTCGGCAGGTGCGGAAGGCGGGCGCGTGCCAAAGCGAGCGTATCGTTCACGGCGTGAGCCGGCGGACTCTTGCCAAGTCGCGCAAGCTCACTGCCGAGGAACCTCGCGTCGAACGACGCATTATGTGCCAGCAATGAGGTCTCGGCGGGATCACCGAGGAATTCGAGAAACCGAGGAAGGACGCTTCGAGCGGTAGGAGCGTCGGCGAGATCAAGGTCGGAGATCCCGTGAATGGCCTGCGCCGCGGGATTCATCGGACGTTCGGGATTGACCAAGCTCTCGAAGCGACCGAGTTCCCGCCCGGTCACCTCAAAACGGACCGCGCCGATCTCGACCACCCGATCGGTCCCCGCACGCAATCCGGTCGTCTCCAGGTCGAACGCAACGTATTCGCGCGTTCGCACGAAGCCGGTCGCGTTGCGTCTCGCCGGGATTGTCGTTGTTCCAAGCATGGATTTATTATGGATCGACGTGACTTCCGACGCAACCTTTCATCTCGACAGAGCCGCTTTCGAAGAACTTGAAGCCGCTGGTTTACGATAGTGGTTAAGGATGGCACGAAACCGACGGATTCGGCTCGCGCGGCGGTCCTGAAAAAGGACAAAACTTGCTCGCCTGTTTCGAGACAAGCGGAGCCGAGAGTGGGCTTAGCTCGTATCACGTCGTCCCGCTCTTTGGCAATTCGTCGATTTCCCCGAACGAACCCGATCCTAAACTTTGACGGCATCGCCTTGGATGTTCGCCGCGTTCAAGGCTCCTCGAAACGATGCCGATCCCGCGCCAAACGAACCCGTTTGCACTCTTGTGCCGGCAAACAGTGGGAGCAGTGAGGCTCCCGAAACGAAGCCGATCCCGCGCCGAACGAACCCAATGGCAATTTGTAACGGCAACAAGATGGAAAAGTGATGCTCCCGAAACGAAGCCGATCCCGCGCTGACCAAATCCAATGCCAATTTGTAACGACAACGAGGCGGAGAAATGATGCTCCCGAAACGAAGCCGATCCCGCGCCGAACGAACCCGGCGGTACTCTGTGACGGCAAACGAATGAAAAAGTGAGGCTCCCGAAACGAAGCCGATCTCGTTTCGAGAAGCACTTCTCAGTCGACGACTCGCACTCCTTCGGTGCGGGTCAGGTCGCGGAAAAGCTCCCCGAGCCGCCGGGTGATGGGGCCGTTGGTTCCGTCGCCGATCGTTCGACCGTCAACCTTGGTGACCGTCGCGATCTCTCCCATGGTGCCGGTGCAAAAGACTTCCTCGGCCCGATGGACTTCGGTCAACGAAACATCTCGCTCCACGATCGGGATCGCGTGGGTTTTGCAAAGGCCCATGACAACCGCCCGCGTGATTCCTTCCGGACAGGCCACCGGCTGGCTGGTGATCACTTGACCTTTGGCAACGAGAAAGACATGCGTCGCGTTGGTCTCGGCCATAAACCCGCGGTGGTCGAGCATGAGTGCGTCGTCGGCCCCCGCCGCGTTGGCCTGGATCTTGGCGAGGATCGAAGGGATCAGGTTGTTGTGATGGATCTTAGGGTCCATGCAGTCTGGAGCGGGACGCCGGACGCTGCTGGTGATCAGCGTGATGCCCCCTTTGTCGTAGACCGGGGCCTTATGCTCGGCGAGTACGATCAAGGTGGGGCCGGACGTGTTCAAGCGAGGGTCCATTCCGGAGGTCAGTTTCACTCCTCGGGTGAGGGTGAGCCGGATGTGACAGGCGTCTCGCATGGTGTTCGCGGCGAGCGTCTTCTTGATCTGTACGATGATCGCGTCGGGCGGAGGGATCTCCGCGAATGCCAGGGCCAGGGCCGACAATCGAAGCCGGTCGAGGTGTTCCATAAGCTTGAAGATCCGACCATCGTAAACCCGCAACCCCTCCCAGACGGCGTCGCCCCCTTGAACCGCGGAGTCAAACGGGCTGATCCCGGCTTTATCGCGGTGGATGAGTTCACCGTTGATGTTGATGATGAGGTCGCGGTTGCGTTCGTCGAATTTCTGAAGCATGAGAGGGACCTATCGCGAAAGAATATTCGCTCATGTTCGACGTGATGGCTTCATTGCCCGAGCCGCTCTGAAGAGCAGAAAAAGACCTGCGACCAACAACGGCATGGCAGTGAAAAAGAGGCCGTCTCCCATCCCGAAATAACGTGGACCCATGTCCACATAGTTAAAACCGGCAGACAGCGAGAATCCGCCGACGATGGTCCAGAAAATGCCGCCAATCGTGTCCATCACGACCCATCCGGTCACACGACCGCGAGCCGATGGCTGCCCTTCGATTGGTGCTTGAGGAGCATTGTACGGGTTGCTCAATAGCGTCTCGTCACTCATTTCAGCCTTTGCTTTGTGCGGCAATTCGCTCATCAACCAAGTTCTGAATCAAGGCCAGCGAAGATTCGACGGCGTCGATGATGAGTAACAATACGTCACCGGGCTCAATCTCGTTCATCGCATGAGTCACCGCGGCGACCTCGCCATAGACCTCCACTACCTCCAGCTTTTTGCCGGAGGCGTCGATTCCTTGACGGAGCAACGCGGGAATCTCCCCCGGCTTTCGCCCTCGGTTTCGCACAGGCTCTTCGTGAAGGATGATCCGGTCGAACGCGGGGGCGAGGAGTTCGGCCTGTCGCATGATCACGGCGTCACTGCGGTCGCCATCGGCGGAGAGGACGAGCGTGCGACGCTTCCCCTCGAAGGCATCAATCGAGGCGGCCAAAGCGGCGACCGCGTCGGGGTTATGGCCGAAATCGACGATCACGGTCGCGTCGTTGACACTCAGCACATTGAACCGGCCGGGAGTGACCGAGGGTTCGCTGTCGAAGCTCGCGAGTCCCGCGACGATTGACTTGTCGGCGATTCCCAAACCCCAGGCGGCCGCGGCGGCCGTGATGGCGTTCTCGACCTGGAAGACGACCCGGCCGCCGCGCGTCAACGGAACGTGGTTCAACGACGTGAGCATACGTTCGTTCGCGCCCTCGGCCAGAACGATCGCGCCCTCTTTCTCGAACGCCGCGCGTCCCCCTTTTTCGCGGTGAGCGACAATCACCGGGTGGAGGCCGTCTCGGGCGAAGTAGATCACGCCGCAGCCGCGAACCCTGTCGATCATGCCGGCGACGAGAGGATCGGTCGCATTGAGGACCGCCCAACCTGAAGGGAGTACGACTTCGGCGATCAGGCCCTTGACGCGCACAAGGTCTTCGACGGTGTTTATGTAGTCGAGACCGAGGTGGTCACCTTCGCCGATATTCGTGACGACGCCGACGTCGCAACGGTCAAAGCCCAGCCCTTCACGTAAGATTCCGCCCCGGGCGCATTCCAGAACCGCGACCTCCACGGTGGGATTGATCAGGATGTCGCGGGCACTCTTGGGTCCAGAGCAGTCTCCAACAGTGATGCGACGGGTATCGATGTAAATGCCATCGGTACATGTCATGCCGACGGTCTTGCCGGTGGTTCGCACGATGTGCGCGATCAAGCGCGTGACCGTGGTTTTGCCATTCACGCCCGTGATCGCGGCGATCGGAATCCGGCCGTTTTCGCCTTTGGCGAAGAGAGACGCCACGATCGCCTCACCGACTCGCTTGGGAGGGCACGATGGGTGCAAGTGCATCTGGAGCCCAGGGCCGGCGTTGACCTCGACAATGACACCGTCTTGATCTTCAAGCGGGCGACTGATGTCGAGCGCCACGATGTCGATTCCCGCGATGTCGAGGCCGACGACTTTCGCCGCCATCTCGGCGCGGTGAGCGACCTCGGGATGAACCGCGTTCGTGACATCGACCGAAGACCCTCCATTGAAATAATTGATCTTACGTCCCATCCAGATGCGTACACCCTCCAGTGGGATGGAATTGAGGTCGAAACCTTGATCGGCGACCAATCGCGGATCGGCTTCAACGCGCTTGAGGGCCGTCAAATAGCCGTCGCCGCGTAGGGGATCGGCGTTGAGTCGGTCGAGCAGTTGCGAGACGCTGTTCAGACCATCGCCGATCACGTGAGCCGGCTCGCGACGGGCGGCGGCTACAAATTTGCCATCGACGACCAAGAGGCGGTGATCATGTCCCGGAGCATGACCTTCGACGAGAACGCCGTTTCCTTCCTGCCGGGCGGCCTCGTAGGCCTCGATCACTTGCTCTCGCGTCGAGAGATTCAAGGCCACGCCTTGGCCGTGGTTGCCGTCCCTGGGTTTGACCACCACGGGAGTGCCGAGCGACATCGCGGTCTCCCAGGTGTCTTCCCCGCTCTCGGCCGTTCCCCCGGACGGAACAGGAATGCCAACGCTTCGTAAGAGCGACCGAGTCAGCTCCTTGTCTTGGGCGATTGCCATCGCGACGGCGCTGGTCCGGTCGGTCTCGGCGGTGACAATGCGCCTTTGTCGAATCCCCTGGCCGAGCATCACGAGGCTTTCAGAATTGAGCCTCCGGGTGGGGATACCCCTTTCCTCGGCGGCCTCGACGATCTCTCGAGTGCTTGGACCGAGCATATTGAGGTACGCCAGGTCGCGAAGTTCGGCGATCAGCGTCTCGACGTCATAAGGACGGTCTTCGAATGCGGCGAGAATGAGGTCCCGCCCCGCTTCGAGAGCCTTGCGCCCGACTTCCTCGACGCGATACTTCATGACGATCCGGTAGACGCTTTCGTCGGTCGTCACACGCGCTCGGCCGTACCCGACCTCGGTGCCGGCGCGGCACTGTAATTCCAGGGCGACGTGTTCCAGGATATGAGCCGGATAAGTCCCCTCGTTAAGTCGGACCAGGAACCCGCCGCGATGCTCTTCGCTGCATTCATGCTCGATCAGGCCGGGGAGCCAGGCCATGAGCCGGTCGGGGAAACCCGGAACCATGGCCGAGGAGATGTCTTTCCACTCCTTGAGGTCGATGTAGGCTTCGAGCACGGGCGAATAGGCCCAGATGTTCGGTCCCCGCAACGCCCGTATCCGCCGAAATTCCATCGATCCGACTCTCCTCGTTCCACGCTCATCGAGACATCACCCCGCCATCATCACACGGCACCGAGCGCGCGTGTCAAGGCGAACTGTCGGTTCGATCACGGCTCATTGGGTAAGACCATTTTGAAATCAGTGATCACACTGAAAGTCGTAAGCCGCGACAATGTGCCTGGGTGCCAGTTCTCGCCATACGTTTTCGATCAGTTCTTTGAGGTCGTCGATCCGAATCGCGTTGAGCCGAATCAGCATGGCCGGGTAGTTCTCGTAGTGATCCGTGTAGAAGTCGGCTTCGGGGTCGGTCTCGACAAGAACGGCCCTCGCGTCTTGCTCAATGCTCAGAACCAAGGTTTCACCACCCTCGCGATGTCTGGCAAGCATTTTGCCGCGGGCCTTCAACGAGGGAGTGCCCCAAGATATCCCTTCCTCGACGCCGGGGAACTCTCTTGTCAGCTCTCGGAAGGTTTCCCAAGTTACGGGTGGACCCAGAGCGCGCCGGCCTCCCTTTATACGACTCATGACGACCCAACTCCCCCCTGTCCGAGCCTTTGCGCATATAACACATTGTAATCCGCCTGGCAGCGTTCGAGGAGGCCTTCCAGTCGGGGCGGGATCGGCTCATCTTTGGGAATATAGGGCTGAAAGGTCGTGGTTTTCTCGACGTTCGCGTACCAGTGCTTTGCCCAGACACCATCGGTCTCACGCTTGCCCGATGGCCAGGAAAGCATGGCGTCGGTGTAGGGAACATCCAAGCATTCGCAGAGCGAAATCAAGACCCGGCGAGGGTCGTCAAGGACGTCTCGTGCCTCGATCACGGGAGGGGTCTTGCCGGTTTTCACTCTCACCCACTCGAAAAGCTCCACTTGCTGCGGAAGGCCGGTCGCTTCGGCGGTGGGGTTGGGAAGGATCTTGGCGAGCGACGTGATCATCTCGCGCGGCTCTCTGATCAAGAACGCGTGAGTCAGCGCTCCCAGCCAATCTCGGCCGATACCAGGTAAGAGGTGGTGGGCCATGTGCTTCTGATAAAAAATCGACTTCCCGCCAGGCACAGGCCCCAACAGCCAAGCAACCGCTTTTCGCCAGTCGGGTTCGTGTGTGGCGATGACCTCGTCGGCTCCCGGATGGTCATAGCCGGTTTTCTGGAGGTAATGGGCGTACAGGGGCTCGTCGCAAACGAACGTATCGGGCCGGTTTGCCCAGGCCCTCATCATCGCGGTGGAGATATTGCGAGGGCCTGACCACATCGCGATCCGGATCGGCTCGGTCATGTGTTCTCGTGGCCTCTTTCTGACACCTTTTTCAGTCCAAGCTCCATGGACCCAGCCACGGACAAGTGCGCATGAGAATGGAGTAAGCTCACCTTGTTGCGGGGGTCCGTTGCAGCGTGAGGTTATGCGTCCGCTCCCGCGCTGCCTGGTGCCGCCCTCCGCACCCGATGGCGACCGGGTTCAACGACCACGAACGCTCCCTTTAATTCCGCCTCGTCGTAGAGCGCCAGCACTCGGCTTAATTCGGCGTGGACAGCTTGCAGCGTCGAGGGCAGCGCCCGAAGGTACAACACACCGCCTCGTATGGCCTCCACGAACACGAGCCCGCCGAAGTCTCTGTCTCGTGTGACGAACACCCGCCCCGCCGCCTGCGCCGCCTTAAGCAAATCGGCGTCCGGCGACTTCGACATTCCTAGCTCGGCAGCGGTCGCTACGTCGTGACCGAGTGCGTGCAGGAATCGCACAGTCACCGCGTACACATCCTGGTCGGTCAGCAGCCTCACGCCGTCTCCGCGA